>JABWCD010000030.1 GCA_013359265.1 Candidatus Hydrogenedentota bacterium | reverse complement strand
CCCGGCGGCGGGCCTTGCCCCAAGTGGGGGCCTGGACCCGTCGGGGGGCCTTGCCCAAACTGGGAGCCCTGACCTGGCGGGAAACCTTGACCCGTGTGCGGGCCCGGACCGGGCGGCAGGCCTTGCCCCAGTGGGGCGGGCTGACCCGGCGGAGGACTCGGTCCGGGCGGACCTTGGGCGCGACGGTCGCGCGGTATGCCGGGCGGATCGAGAGGCGGACGAAACTCGTCGCCCGGACCGTCGAAGCCCCGCTGCAGTCCGCGTGGCCGCGGCGGCAACATGAAGTCGTTCTGCGGCGGCAAGGGGTACTCCGGGACCGCGTCGGTGAACGCGGAATCCGGAATGGACCTGAGTGGACGCAGATTCACCGGCCAGTCCGACGAACGATGAAGCAGTTTGCCGTCTGAGTCCACGACAAGCAGTACGGCGCGTCCCGCTTCCGCGCCGAACACGCTTTGAAGCGATCGATCCACCTGCACCCAATGCGCCGCGTCGTGCGGATACATGAGATGCCGTTGCGCGATGTCGAATAACGTGTCATCCAGCCGTCCAAGATTGGACCGCTGCACCATGAACCACGCCCACGCCGAAAACGCCGCCAAGACTAGCCCCGACATGCAGACAGACAACAGCGCAATGCGTACGCGAAACGATTTTAGCGCAATCATATCTCGCGCCCGCCACGACGGACCGTGCCGGGACGCAAACACGGTACGCCTGCCGGTCCAGCCCATACTTGATGCCGACCGTTCTCCGCTTCCATTCCAAGACCCGATATCCGAAATCCAAAACGCTTCACGGCTGGTTCGCCTATATTTTCTTAAACCGGTACCCGACGCCGCGTATCGTCTCGATCAGCGAATCGGCCGCCGCGCCGAGTTTCTTGCGAAGGCGCTGAATGTGAACATCAACGAGGTTGGTGTTCGGATCGAAGTCGTAGCCCCAGACGTGTTCGAGGATTTGCGTGCGCGAAAACACGCGGCCCGGCGACCGCATCAGGTATTCGAGCAATGCGAACTCGCGCGCCGTCAGCCGTACGTCCGCTCCGTTGTTCTTCACCTCGCGCGTGACCAGGTTGACGACGAAGCTACCGGCTTGCAGTACAGTCAGCGATTGGCCCGTCGAGCGTCGGCCCAGCGCGTGCAACCGCGCGATCAGTTCTTCCACGTAGAACGGTTTGGTGAGATAGTCGTCCGCACCAAGGTTGAGGCCCTCGACGCGTTCGTCCAGCGCCGTGCGCGCGGTCAACAGGATGACCGGCACGGAGTTCTTTTTCTCGCGAAGCTGGCGCAGCACGCTCAATCCGTCGCGTCCCGGCAGCATAATATCGAGCACAATCGCGTCGTAGGACTGCGAGGTCGCGCGAAAAAGTCCGTCGTCGCCCGTCTCACACGAATCGACCGAAAAACCCGCCTCCTCCAATCCCTTTGTCACGAACTGGAGTATGCGTTTTTCGTCTTCTACAACCAACACTCTCATACAAATCCGAGTATAGCACCGGCGCCCGGCGGCCAAAGATTACAGTTTGTTCATGAAAATCTGCCTTGTGTGTTCATGTTCGCGTGGCACAGTTCCCGTGTCAGCCAACAGGCACAACCGATGAAGGAGGGCATAAGCCATGAAACGAGCGATAGAAACGACGAAGCGGATCGCGGTGTTCGCGGCCGTCATCGCGGCCAGCGTGATGACGTTCGCCGGGACGGCGTCCGCGCAGGACAATCCGCCACCCCCGCCGGCGGACACGAACGTGGCGCCACCCCCGCCGCCAGCCGGCGGCGAACTGCCGCCACCGCCCCAGGGTGGGCAACTTCCGCCGCGCTTTGACGGCGGTCAGGGAAACTTCCCGCCACCTCCGGGTGGCCCCGGTCAAGGACCGGGACGCGGACGTGGCATGCGCGGGCCCGGTGGCCAGGATGGTGAATTTATGCCGCCCCTGGGAGGTCCGGGTGGACAAGGCGGGTTCCATCGTGGCCCTCACGGCGGGCCCGGTATGGGTGGCCCAGGGTTCCCGCCCCCGCCGCCACGGTTTGAGGACGTAGACACCGACGGCGACGGCAAAATTACTCGTGAAGAGTGGGACGCAAAAATGAAGCCGCCCCACATGGGTCGAGGTCCACAGGACGGTCCGGATCACGGTTTTGGCCCTGGCGGTCCGCAAGGTGGCCCCGGCTTTGGTCCCGGTGGACCCCAAGGTGGGCCAGGTTTTGGCCCCGGCGGTCCGCAAGGTGGCCCGGGCTTCGGCCCGAGGGGTGATCGCGGTCCAGACTTCGGTCCGGGCAAGGGTGACGGCCATGGTCCGCGCCGAGATGGCACCGGCCCGCGTCATGACGTGCCGCCCCCTCCCCAAGCTGTCGAGTAGCCGCTAACAGGGCACGAAAGCCCGCGCGCCGCGCCCAGGACTCCCATCGCGTCCTGGCGCGGCGCGCGGTTTTTCTAGTTTCCTATATATGGCGCTGTACGTATGTCTTGTTTCGCGCTGCGTAACGAACCGCGCTCGCCGCGGTAATTCCGTCGCAAGGTGCAGCGGATCTCAGCGGGTTCCCACGGCGATATCCGTTGCGTTCGCAGTGTCCGTAGTGTCATGTAACAACCAGTGGGAAACTTGGGAGGTAGGTACGATGGGTAAGAGTGTCGCACGGTGGATGGCGCGCGGGTTGGCGGCGATAGTCGCCGGGATGTTCGTGATTATGCTGACGCATTCGGCGGCAAACGCCGGAAGCGGCGGCGATCGCATTCGCTACCGGTTTACGTTGCACCCGCCCGCGAAAATCGACGCGCCGAAGGGCAAAGCCAAGTACGAAGAGCGCACGAGCGGACGCAAGAAGCTGAATGTCGAAGTCGAACACATCGACGACGCGACGACCACGATTGAAGTATTCGTCGACAACCAGAGCGTCGGCACGGCGCCGCTCTCCGCGTGCCAGACCGAAATCGAACTCGACACCGAGGACGGCGACACGGTACCCACGATGACGCAAGCGTCGCTGATCGAGGTTTTCGACGCGGATACGGATACGAAGTTGTTGACCAGCGCGCCGTAAGGACCGGCTGCGCTGCAATTGCTGGTGCGCGTGCACCGCTTCTGTCTTTGTGCTCGTGCTCCTGTCGCGAGTCGTCATCGTACTCGCGCTCGATTCTCGATACGATCGAGTACGATGACGAGCGGGAGCACGAGCACGATCGGACTAGACGAGGTACTCGCGCAGGATTACCTCGATCCGGCTGCGGTGATCACCCTGAATCTCGACCGCGCCATCGCGTACGACGCCGCCCGCGCCGCACTTCTTCTTCAACAGCGTCAATAGCGCGTCCGCGTCCCCCTGCACGTTACCAATCAAGGTTGCCACTTTTCCGCCTGGGCGCTTCTCGAGTGACAGCGGCATCCCGCCCTTTCGTGTGCGCTGAATGTGAAACGGCACGTTTGCTTTCGGGCGCACAATTTCCGCAACCTGCTTATCGGGGCGCGGCGCCGGCGCATCCGGCAACGCGCCCTTCAATCCCGCCAGCGCGGCAAACGGATTATTTGCGAGCGACTCGCCATCGCCGGATTTGTCCACTCGAGAGTTGTTCATCGAACTGCTTTCGCACTACCTTCTCGATTTCGTTCAAGAATAATCTTCGCAACGCATCGTACCCGCGATCGTTCGGATCCTCAAGATTGGTGAAATACCAGTAGTGAGGGTCGTCCTTCCGATAATGCGGGCGCCACCATTGCACACAATGTACGCCGTGCCCCAGAAATGCCGCGCGAATATCTACAAGGTGAACATTGTCTCGCGCTTCTGCGGCGTCTGCAATGACGCCGTTGTATGCATCGTGTATGCGGAGCATGTCGGGCCACGGCGGCAATCCCGCCGCGGCGGGGTTACCGACGCCATCGGAGGGATCGTAAATGTTCGCGAGAAAGATGTGACAACCGCCCGGGAACGCGGACGTGATTCGGTCCAACATTTCATTCAGGCGGGTGCGGTAGTTTTCGATCCACGGCTGCGCCTGCGCGAAATCCGCACCATACATCGCACCTTCTTTCGGCGAGCCGCGTCCGTACCAATGAATGAGATCGTTGCCGCCACTCGTCATGACGACGATTCCGAGTTCAGCTTCCGGAAAGGGTTTCAGTTCGCCAACCTGTTCGTTCCGATGTTGAATCGAATCCGACCCGGAAACGGAGATATTCATCGGCTTGAGATTCGGGAGGACGCTGCGAAGACAGACACCGCGCATTTCCGGGTATTCGTCCTCGGGGTTGGCGAAGAGCATTTCAAAATACGAGTGACCGGGGGACGCGCCAAAGCCCGCCGTCACACTGTCGCCAATGCCCAAAAGCACAACGTTCCCGGTTGTCCATGGATGTTCGAACGGCTCCCGCGCCACGCTTGGGCCGGCGGCGCCATCGCCAACCGGGGGCGGCAGCCAAAAGCGAAAAGTCGCGAAGTAGCGGATGTACGCCAATGTGCCAGCGATGAGCAGAATACCCGCCAAAACAAGGATGTAAAGACGCTGTTTGCCGGATCGGATAATCGTCATTTCAAATTCCATCGAAGATAGTTTCGACAGAAGAATGGCGCAACAATAAACGGGCGACCACTCGTAGCGAGAGCCGCGGCCACACGAGCGGTCCCAGCGCGACTAGAGCAATTCAAGTTTGAGCACACCGTCTGTTTCGTGCTCGTGCTCGTGAGTCGTCATCGTACTCACACTCGATCCTCGATAAGATCGAGTACGATGGCGACTCACGAGCACGAGCACGCGGTGCAGCCGACCTTGAAACGCTCTAGCGCAGGCCGAGGACGTCCTGCATGTCGTAAATTCCGGGTTTGGCGTGCAGCGCGAATTTTGCGGCGCGCAGGGCGCCGCGCGCGAAATTGTCGCGATTGTGCGCCTTGTGCGTGAGTTCGATCCGTTCGCCCTGCCCCACGAAGCTGACGGTGTGTTCGCCGACGACGTCGCCGCCGCGCAGGGAGTGCACGCCGATTTCCCGCGTCGGGCGCGCGCCGACCATGCCGGTGCGGCCGTGTGCGGTGTCTTCCGCGTAGTTGAGGCCGAGCGCTTCGGCGGCGCGTTCCGCAAGGTGGACGGCGGTGCCGCTGGGGCTGTCCTTCTTTTGGTTGTGATGGATTTCCGTAATCTCGATGTTGTAGTCGAGGCCGAGGATTGATGCGACTTCACTGGTGAGTTTGAACAGCAGATTCACGCCGACACTCATATTCGGCGCGTAAACGATTGCGATCTTATTCGCGTATGACTTCAGTTCCGCTTTTTGCGCGTCGTTCAGGCCCGTCGTTCCAACGACGGCCGGGCGCAGATGGTTCGCCGCGGCGCGCACATTGCCCACGCATGCCTCCGCCAACGTGAAATCTATGAGCACGTCGGACTTGGCAATCTCGGTACCCGCATCGCCGCCGACGGTGATGATACGCGGCTTGTGCATGTCCGCACCGACGACCAACTCCATGCCGGCCATCGCCGGCGTGTCGAACGCGCCGCCAACCTCGATGCCCTCGGCCAGCGCAATATCGAGGATGCGCCGTCCCATGCGCCCGCAGGCGCCCGCCATGCAGATTTTCACTGCGCGGCGACCTGTAACGAAGGCAACTGTGCGAGCACCCGGTCGAGTTTCGCGAACGGCTCTTCGCGCATCGGCGTGAGCGGCAGGCGCAGCACATTCTCGATGAGTCCCATACGCGCGAGGGCCGCCTTCACGGGAATCGGGTTGGTCTCGAGGAAGAGGGCCTTGAACAGCGGCAGCAATTCGAAGTGCAGCCGCTGCGCCTCGGCCAAGTTGCCCTTGTCGAACTCCGCGCACATCTGCGCAATCGGCCCGGGTGCGACGTTTGCCGCCACGGACACGACGCCCGTCGCGCCCACGGCCATCATCGGCAGCGTGAGCGAGTCATCGCCGGACAACACGGTGATGTCGCACAGGCTCTTGATCGCGGACACTTGGTCCACGCTGCCCGCCGCTTCCTTGATCGCGACGATGTTCGAAACCTTCGCCATTTCCGCAACAGTTTCCGGCAGGATGTTCGTGCCCGTGCGGCTCGGCACGTTGTAGAGCATGATCGGGATGCCGGTTTCTTCCGCAATGAGTTTGTAGTGAGCGATCTGGCCCGCGGGCGTCGGCTTGTTGTAATACGGCGTGATGAGCAGCGCGCCGTCCGCGCCCACTTCCTTCGCGTAGCGTGTCAGCGACAGCGCCTCCTTCGTGTTGTTCGAGCCCGTGCCCGCGATGACCGGCACCCGGCCTGCCACCTTCTCGATGCAGAACTTGATGATCTGCTCCTGCTCGGCGTGCGCGAGCGTCGCCGCCTCGCCCGTGCACCCGCACGGCACAATGCCGTCGGTGCCCTGATCGAGCTGAAATTCGATCAGCCGCGCGTAGGCGTCGAAATCGATGTCGTAATTCGGCTTGAACGGTGTCGCAAGCGCGACAATGGAGCCGCGAAACATGGTGAATTCTCCACGAAACTTGGGTGTCCCCGGACAATTGAAACAGCACATGCAGGTCCGCCAACTACCGGGGTTTGCTTAGTGTAGTGCATTCTTGTATCCATTGCCAACGCACAGTTGCGGACATTCACTCTTGTCGTCGCCGAGATGTTATGCTCGGCCAACACGTCCACTCCCGGAGAGGAGGAAGCGGTATGCGCCGCCATCGCTTTATTCCGCCCGCAATATGCCTACTATTGACTTTTCCCTGCGTGCTATGCGCGCAGGACTTCGCCGTCTGCCGGCGCAATGCCGCGCAAGCACAGGGGGCGCTTCAGCGTTCGAACCGCGTGCTGCACGCGTACCTGAAGCGAATCGACCCCGTCACCGGACTGCTCCCACGGCGCGGCGGGGACAACACGTGGTATGTCCGCGATTCGGCGGCGGACCTGTACCCGTTCCTAATCATGGCCGCGTACTACACCGATCGCGCGGCGTACGAGAACGAAATGCAGGCCATCCTGCGCAACGAGCTGCTCCATTCGACACGCGTCGGCCGCCTGTCGGACAACGTCCTGCCGGGCGGGCAGGGGTTCGAGGCGAAGGGCGTGAACCTCGACAACATCATGTTCGGGTCCTGCGAGTACATTAAGGATGGGCTCCTGCCCCTGACCGAACTCCTGGGCCATCACGGCTGGTACGCGCGAATGATCGGAATGGCGGATGATGTCATCGCGAACGCGCCGTACGAAACGCCGCACGGCCGTGTGCCGTCGCTGAGCGCCGAGATCAACGGCGAATTCCTGCAGGCACTCTCGCGGCTGGCGTTTGAAACGCACGACCCGCGTTACGTCGGCCAAGGGCTCGCGATCACGCGCTTCTATTTCGAGGAAGTAATCCCCAAATCGAACGGGCTTCCCGCGCACTTGTGGGACCTCCAGACCGGTCAGCCCGCGTCGGACCGGTTTGTGCTCAGCGACCATGGCAACGAGATAGTCGCGGGACTGTCGGAGTTCGTGACGTATTTGAAAGAGACCAAACACACGGACTACGAGAAATACTCGGCTGCGCTCGCTGCGTTGGTAAATGTCCTGCTTGACGTGGGACTGAACGACGACGGCGTGTGGGTGTCGGCGCTGTCCGTGCGGGATCGGTCGGTGCTCGATGCGCGGCACGCCCACTGCTGGGGCTACCTCTTCAACGGCGTCTACACGGCGTATCTCATCACCGGCGAGCAACGCTTCCTCGACGCGACGAAACGTACCATGAAAGCCGTCGCCGATAAGCCGACGTATCTCGACGATCCCGACGGCAGCGGGCGCAAGTACGGTTCGAACGCCTATTCCGATGCGATTGAAAGCGCGATTGTGTTTTTGAATCGCATGCCGGACGACGCGCAGTTCGCCGTGCTCGATACCTGCGTGGCGCGGTTTCTCGCGCGCCAGCGCGAGGACGGCATCATCGAGGACTGGTACGGCGACGGGAACTACGTGCGCACGGCGCTCATGTACGCGCTGATGAAGTCGCAGGGGACATGGATCGAGCCGTGGCGCGCGGATGTGAGGTTGGGCGCAGTCCGCACCGGCGACGCCATGTTTGTGGCGATCGATTCGGACAGCCCATGGGAAGGAAAACTTCGCTTCGACATCCGGCGCCACAAGGCCTATTTCAATCTTCCCGTGAACTATACGCGTCTCAACGAATGGCCCGAGTGGTTCACGGTCGAGCTGGACCGTCTGTATACCGTGCAACGCGGCGCGGAAACGTTTATACGCAGTGGCGCGGAACTCGCGCAAGGCCTGCCCGTCAGCGTTTCCGCCGGGCAGCCCGCTGAAATTCACATCGCGGCATTGCCTGGACCTCCCTATGGCAAATAAGAAGTGCGCCTTTTGTGCGGCGGCGGGAGGGGTCACGTAATGTGGCGAGTATCCTGCTCGAATGCCGTGGACGTCGAGAAGATCGATTACGATTACGAGCACGATTACGAGCACGAGCACGAGAAAGCCGTGCACAGACAAAGCGGCGTCTACCCGCCGCAGCACTCCATATAGTTCTGTTCCGTATTGATGCGCTATGCGCAAGCACGACGAAATCCGCGAAACCATGAACCGAGTCCTCGAATTCTTTGTTCTCAAGCCGAGCATGATCGGCCTCCTTGCCATGGTCATTCTCGTGGCGATGGGCGAGAAGATGGGGGAGCGGTTCCTGCCGCTTTATCTCATGGCGCTCGGAGGCGGCAACCTCGCGCTCGGCCTGCTCAATTACCTCGACAACCAACTCAGCGCGATCTACTCGTTTTTCGGCGGCTACATCGGCGAACGCCTCGGCATGAAGCGCGCCCTGCGCCTCTTCAACATTATGGCGATGGCCGGGTACGCGCTGATCATCGCGGTGCCGTCATGGCCCACGGCGATAATCGGCGCGATGCTCTTCATCTCCTGGACCGCTATCTCGCTGCCCGCCACGATGGACCTTGTTTCGGGGATCGCGCCGAAGAACAAACGGGCCATGGGCGTCTCGATGCACTCGCTCATCAAGCGCGTTCCCATGGCGCTCGGCCCGCTGCTCGGCGGCTACTGTATCGACGCGTGGGGCCGCGACACGGGCATGCGCATTGCCTTCGCCGTCGCGCTGGTCATGACCATTGTGGCGTTGGTGTTGCAGGAGCGCCTTGTTCAAGAGCCGCCAGTGGCGAAGCGCAATCACGCGGAACTGAACCCGTTCAGACTCTTGCCGCTGATGAGCAGCGACCTGCGCAACCTGCTCGTGTCGGACATTCTCGTTCGGTTCTGCGAACAGATACCGTCGGTGTTTGTCGTCGTGTGGTGCTGCGATCTCATCGCAGACAAGGTCAGCGCGGCGGAGTTCGGCTGGTTGACGACCATCGAAATGACCACCGCCGTGCTCTGTTACATCCCCGTTGCGTACTGGGCGGACCGGCTCGGCAAGAAACCCTTCGTGGTGATGACGTTTGTCTTCTTCACGCTGTTCCCCGTAACGCTGCTTTACAGCCAGTCCTTCTGGCCGCTCGTCGGCGCGTTCATCATCCGCGGACTCAAGGAGTTCGGCGAGCCGACCCGCAAGGCCCTCATCATGGACCACGCTCCCGAAGACCGAAAGGCCGCCGTCTTCGGCCTCTACTACCTGTTGCGCGATGTGATCGTTGCTTTCGCCGCCGGTGCCGGCGCGATCCTCTGGAACTACTCGCCGGTGCTGAACTTGTGGACGGCGTTCGCATTCGGGTTGGCGGGGACAATTTGGTTTACCCTACGGGGGAGAGACGTTATTCGTAGATAACGCTTCAGTGTTAGACTATTTCTCTTGACGCCGCGGGGAAGAGTCTACGTATGAAACACTTGCCGGAGTGGTGGGAGTGGGAACTCGAAATCACCCCGCATGCGCTTAAGCGAATGGACGACCGAGAGTTTACTGAGCTGGAATTGCGCGCGATGCTCGAACACGCGCTGCGATTACGACGGGGCGAAACGGAAGGTCGATGGATAATTGAAACCAGGCACCGCAGGCACTTATGGGAAGTAGTCGTTGAGCCCGACATGGACGCTCGATTGCTTGTAGTCGTGACGGCTTATCCAGTTTGGTAGAATTAGAGCATGAGCAATTCGTATCTTGAAGTGACGTTTCGACGCGGGCGTGCGATAGCCGCATACCTGTACCTACCCCGCCGGGCGAATGATCGAAGTTTCCGCACGGAAAAGGCGGGACACGGACTTGTCATCGATTACAACCGAAGCGGCAAGCCGATAGGTATCGAGATCACCTCTCCAACGACTACCAGCGTAATTGCGCTAAACAAAGTCCTGCGCGGTCTCGGTATGCCTCCCGTAAAACGGTCCGACCTTTCACCCCTTAGCGCCGCCTAACGCTGTTGCCACCGCATCGATTATCGGTCCAAGACTCACGAGCCAGAATCGAACGCGTGATCGTAATCCTTCCATACCGGCTCATATCCCGCGCGCCTGATTGCCGCGGCCACCTCCCGCACGGAACGGTGGTCTTCGATCTCGAATTGTTCGAGCGTTTCCTCGCCGTAAAGGCTGTATCCGCCGGGACGAGTAGAGGATCCCGCGCTCATCATCGTGACGCCGAGCGGAATGAGTCTGTCGCGGAACGCCGCGGTCTCGCGCGTCGATAGATTGAATCCCGCCTCGGGAAGGAACAGCCGCAGCGCGAGCATCAATTGCACGAGTTGCCTGTCGGTCACAAGTTCAGGGATGTGGAACCGGTCGGGCACGTGCAGCAACCGCGGGAACGAGACCGACACCGCGCTTTGCCAGCACGTTTTCTGCACGTGGCGAGCGTGCAGCGCGGTCCAGAACCCGTCCACGCGCCAGTCCGTCAGGCCGAGCAACGCGCCTATGCTCAACCGCCGTACGCCGGCGCCGCCCGCGCGCTCGATTGCGTCGAGCCGGTAATCGTAATCGACTTTCTCGCCGATCAGATGCACGTCCGCGTACGTCGATCGATCATACGTTTCCATGTAGATCGTCACACCATCCAACCCGCGCCGGACGTAGTCTTCATAATCCGATTGATCGAGCGTGTATACCTCGACGGCGACCGACGCAAAGTGCTCGTGCGCGATGCTCACCGCCTCGCCGATGTACGACGGCGGCGCTGCGCGCCGCGCCTCGCCGGTAAGCAACAGCACGCTCTGAAAGCCCTGGGCGGCGAGTGCCTCGCATTCGAGGTGGATTTCCTCGTGCGTCAGGGTGCGCCGTTTTTCCTTGTTGCCGGAGCGCACGGCGTACCCGCAGTAGGTGCAGTCCGCGCCGCACACATTGGAAATGTACAGAGGCACATACATGCCGATCGTGCGTCCGAAGTGCCAGCGCGTCAGCCGCTGCGCCTCGCGCGCGATCCGCTCGAGTCGTGCCGTCGCGTGCGGCGACAATAACGCGCACAGGTCTTCCGGCGTCCGTTCGTCGCGCACAATCGCGCGCTCGACGTCTTCCGGCGTCATGACGTCGATGCAGGCCTTCACGCGTTCCGCCGGCCACATTTCCAACTCGCCTCGAAAACTCACGCACTCACCTCAAATCTATCGCCACGTTGTAGCGCCCGGCTTCCATGTCGGGCGCGTCCCTTCGTGACCACGCGCTACTACGCTGGCACGGCCATACGTTCGCGCCGCGCCATGCGGTATCCAATTAGAATGTAAAATTGCGCGCCAAACAGCAACGCGCTGAGCACCAGATGTAACGGCTGCATCGCGGCGGGCATTCCCGCATAGTAGAGCGTCGCGCCAACCACGATTTCGGCGAGAATCAGGCCGAGCAGCGCATAGGCACTTTTCCGCAGCGGGCTGCGCGGCGCTGTCGCGCGCCGTATTGCCGCCACCAACGCCACGTTTGCCAGTAAGACCACAATCGAAAACGACCGGTGCACCAAAAACGCCTTGCCGAATTGGCTCGCCCACTGCGCGCGGTTTGTGTCGCCCATCGCGCTGCCGATTTCATCGACTTGTTCGCGCACCTGCGTTCCTAGAACCAGTTGCACGAGCGAGAGCAGCAACACCAGCGCGATCAGCCACGGAATGCCGCGCGTGGTTCGCAGGGTTTCGACATTTCCGGTGTGCCGGTTCGATCGCGCAACGGCGTAGATCAGCGCGCCCACCGTGAGCAACGCCGCAAGCATGTGCAGTGTGATAATGAACGGCACCAGGTTGCTCGCAACGACCACCGAACCGAGCCAGCCGTTGAACCCAACGAGAACGAACGCAGCGAAACTCGCCGCAACCACGCCACGATCCACGGCCCAATACGAGAACGACACAATCAACGTCGCAAAAATGAGCAGTCCAATACTCGCGCCGATCAGCCGGTTCACGTACTCCGTCCACGTCTTGAACGCGTTGAATTCCGTGTCGGCGTAGCCGCGCTCGGCGTAAATCTCCTGGTAGTTCGCCGGCAACTGCGACACGTCCGTCGGCGGTATCCAGCGCCCAAAACATTTCGGCCAGTCCGGACATCCCATCCCCGCGCCCGATGCGCGGACCACGCCGCCCACAAAGATCAAAAAGTACACGGCGGCGATGGTGATGATACCCATCACGCGGAAGGATCGTTGCGAGAAAGTTGTTGCCATACGTCCGTCGCAGAATTCGCTTTCCAATCTACATTAGAAGCTCTTAGCGAATGTCGTACTCCTTCAATTTCCGATACAAGGTGCGCAGGCCGATTCCCAACGTGGTCGCACACCGTTCCTTGTTAAATCCGCACACCTTCATTGTCTCCTCTATCACAATGCGTTCCACGTCCGCCATCGTCGCGCCGGTGGGGATGCGCATCTCGCGGACCTCCGGAGCGGTCGTGCGGCGGATGTGCTCGGGAATGTCCTGCACATCGAGGAGGCGTCCCGGCCGCGACATGATGACGATACCCTCGATGATATTTTTTAACTCGCGCACGTTGCCGGGCCAGTCGTAGCGCATCAGGACATCCGTTGCGTTGCGCGTGATGCCCTCGAGTTCCTTGCCGTTGGCGCGGCACGCCTCGCGGAAGAAGAAGTCCACGAGCGGCGGAATGTCTTCGCGTCTTTGCCGCAGCGACGGCACGTCGATCGTCACAACGTGAAGCCGGTAATACAAGTCGTCGCGGAAATTGCCTTCCGCGACCATTTTCTCCAGCGGACGGTTCGTCGCCGCGATGAGACGCACATCGACGTTAATGGTGCGTGAATCGCCCAGCCGCTCGAACTGTTGGCTTTCGAGCACGCGTAACAGCTTCGCCTGCAACGCCGGCGACAGCTCGCCGACCTCGTCCAGGAACAGCGTGCCCTTATCCGCCAATTCGAACCGACCCTTGCGCGTCTGCACGGCGCCCGTGAACGCCCCCGCGACATGGCCGAACAACTCGCTTTCGACCAGCGCCTCCGGGATGCTCGCGCAATTCAGCTTTACGAACGGCGCGTCGCGACGCGGACTGTTCGTGTGAATTGCCTGCGCGACAAGGTCCTTGCCCGTGCCCGTTTCGCCCTGAATCAAGACCGTCGCGCGCGTCGGCGCAATCTGGCGCACCGCCTCGTACACCTTGATCATGCCGCGCGACTTGCCGACGAGGCTGCCCAGCCCGTACTTCTCGTCCAACCGCCGCCGAAGCTCGTGCTGTTCGAGCACAAGCCGCTGCCGACCGAGGCCCAACTGGATCACCGCTTCGAGCTTGCCGAGGTTCAGCGGTTTTGTCTGAAAATCCAGCGCCCCCTGCCGCATCGCCTCGGTCGCGTGCTCGATGTCCGGTTCCCGCGTGATCAGGATGACGCACACCTCCGGGTTACGGTCCTTGGCCACGGCCATCAGGCGCATGCCGTTGATGCGGTGCGCGTTAAGTTCGGTAATCAAGACGTCGAATGGCCGATCATCGAGCAGGTTGTACGCCTTTTCGCCGTCGTCCACCTGCTCGACCGCATAGCCCTTCTCGGCGAGAAACGGCACGACTTCGCGCACGATGGACACGTCCTGGTCCACCAGCAATACCGCCGCCGCGCCTTCACTTGCCATACGTACACGCTCCTGACCCGACCGATCAGTTTAACAAACGCAGACCGTGGAAATGAATGCGTGAACCGCCGCAACTTTGCGGGCCATCGCGAACGTATGCTAGCCTTACCTGTTTTTTGCGTGCGCAGGGCTGCGCGAATCGGGTTAGTACCGGGAAGTAGAGGGGTGGTGCGTGAAAGTCAATTTCGTCGATCTCGTTGCCCAATATCAGTCCATCCGTGACGAGATTCACGCCGAGTTGGAAAAGGTACTCAGCACCGGCGCGTTCGTGTTGGGCCCCGCCGTGCAGGAGTTCGAGCAGGCGTTTGCAAAGTTCTGCGGCGCGGACCATTGCGTCGGGGTGAACTCGGGCACCGACGCGCTGAATCTCGCGGTTCGCGTACTCGGCATCGGGCCCGGAGACGAGGTGATTACCGTCGCGAACACGTTCATCGCCACGGTCAACGCCATCGCGCTTGCCGGCGCCACGCCGGTGTTGGTCGATATCGATACGAGCGATTACCTCATCGATACGTCGCTCATCGAGGAAGCGATCACACCGCGCACAAAGGCGATCATGCCCGTACATCTATACGGTCAGCCGGCGAACATGGGCGCGATCATGGCGATCGCGCGAAAGCACAACCTGCACGTGATCGAGGACGCCTGTCAGGCGCACGGCGCGTTGTATAACGGCAAGCCTGTCGGCACCTTTGGCGTGATGGGCTGTTTTAGTTTCTATCCCGGTAAAAACCTCGGCTCGTACGGTGAGGGCGGCGCGATTGTCACGAACGATGCGGCGCTCGCCGAGCAGTTGCGCGTGTACCGCAACGTCGGCCAGTCCGCGAAGTACGTGCACCCCGTCGTCGGGTTCAACACGCGGCTGCACAGCATCCAGGCCGCGGTGTTGAACGTGAAGCTAAAGTACCTGCCCGATTGGAACGCGAAGCGCCGCCAATGGGCCGCCATGTACACCGAGCATCTCGCCGAAACGACCCTGGTGTTGCCAAAAACCAACGGGGACGTCGAGCATGTGTGGCACCTCTACGTCGTGCAACACGACCGCCGCGACCAACTCATGAAGGCCCTGCAGGAGCAGCAAATCTACTGCGGCATTCACTATCCCGTGCCCATCGCGGACCAGGCGGCCTACAAGGGAATACACACGGTCACCGAGGGCGCACCGGTCACCGCGCGCGTCGCGAAACGCATCTTGTCTCTGCCCATGCACCCCGACCTCACCGAAGAACAAATAGAAAAAGTGGTCAAAGCCGTTTTCGCGTTCGACGCGGCGTAGTCAAACGCTTATTGCGGGGCGATTGGGTTCGACCAACGCAGGCCCGGAAAGCGCGCGAAGTCGCCGTCGGTTGAACACAGCATAAGACCGTGTTCGACCGCGAGCGCGGCGAGGTGAGCATCCGCAACGACGTCGCCGCGTACCCCGGAGGCAAACAAGAGCCGTTCGAGGAATTGCGAGTGCCGCTCCGTTGCCTGCGGTATCCAGGCAACATCGCAATCGAGCCATGCTCTCACCTGGTCCCAAGCCTCGGCCACAGTACTTGGACGATCGAATATCCGCGGGTTCGTGACGATTCGTACGAAACCCACGAGGGACTGCCAGGGAAGTGCGACCTTGGTCGAGCCCATTAACTGGTTGTCCAGCCAAACGCGCGCACGCTCATGCTCGGAAAAAGTATTCGCATGGGCGTAGACCAAAAGGTTTACGTCCACCAATATCACCGGTGCCACTCTCCTTCGGCGATAGCGAGCACTTCACCAATATTGTCCAGGCTGGCGAATCGGCAACGGCCGAGGTCGACCGACTTCGTTGGTGGACCTTTTGGATTTTTTGGGGGTGGACTGGACAACTGCCTTAGTCCCATCCGCAACGCCTCATTGACCACTTCCTTAAGACTTGCGTCGCGAGACCGGCGCAGGCGCTCCAGCTCGATGGCCACGTCGTCATCCAGGGTGAGCGTTGTTCTCATGCATCAAAGCGTATGCGATTGATGCCTTGATGTCAAGGCGGCCTCCGCCCCGGACCGGCTACTACTTGATTGTGAGCCGGCGCACCCGATCAACATAACGCTCCCGTTCCGTCGCGAGGTTGTGGGTTTCGAAGAATTGCCGTGCCGCGCGCGCGGTTTCCAGGCGTTGTTCGGGGTTACGGTAGAAGTACTCGATCGCGTCCGCGATCGCTTCCGGCGATTCCGGCGGCACAAAGCGGACCATCCCCTCCTCGAAATAGTGGCGAATGGTGGGCGTCGCGACGGTGACGCACGGGATGCCCATTCGCACGTATTCGAGCAGCTTCACGGGCAGCATTACCTTCGTGGCGATTGTGTCGCGCGAGGGAATTACGCCGACGTGCGCACCCCTCAACAGCCCGGCGAGCCTTTCGGTCGGCACGAACCCTTCGCTGAACGCGACTATGTCTCCCACACCCAGTTCGTCCGCGAGCCGCACCAACTCGGCGCGCTGCTCGCCATTGCCTGTGATCTCGAAGCGCACGCCGGGTATACGCTCGCGCAACAGCGGCATCGCGCGTATGGCGAGATCAACGCCGAGCCGCGAGGTCAGCGTGCCGTGATACACGATTCGGAACGGCCCGTCGATCGGAGCAGGCGAATCCGGCAGCGGCCATTTGGGAAATCGCTCGAGCGACGGCAGGTTCAGCAGCACCGCGGATTTCGAGTCGCTCAGTCCGTTTTCGCGAAGCCGCTCGCACTGCGTGTGCGTCGCCGCGAAGCAGAAGCTCGCGAACTTCATACTGATCCACTCTTCGAAGTACAGCGAGCGGATGGCCCAATGCGCCGGGTCGACGCCGAACTTGTGCTGGTATATCTCCGGCATGTTGTCGTGCAAATCGAGCACAACGGGCACACCGATTACGCGCAGTGGCAATGCGCCGAAAACGAGGAAGTTCGGCATGTTGTTGACGTGCACGAACGCGTACCGGCCAGATGAGAAATGGTTGCGCAAGAGAATCCAGCCGCTCGCGAACATGAATGCCGCGTACGAAAGAAGTATCTGGAGCTTGCCCTGGCGGTCGTACTGTCGCGCACTCGGATGGAAGAACCGGACGTGATCCTGGTCATTTGGCTGCGAAGATTTCGTCGGATCGACGAGGCTGATTACGTCGACGTCGTAGCCCGCGTCGACGAGATGCGCGACATGCCGCTTCACCCGCTCGTCCGTGCCGTAAAACGTGTACGCGACCATTCCCGCGCGGGGCCGTTTTGCCGCGGGTCCGTTCATCGGAATCCGCGTTAGGTCGCGTTGGGCGGCGACAATACCGCGTCGCGGCCAATGCCGAGATAAAGAATGCCTGCGCGGGACGCCGCGTCCGCGCTCCAAAAGTTGCGGCCGTCGATCGCCGCCTCGATTCCTTGCGCGCGCCACTGCGCGAAGTCGGGACTTTTGAACGCAGAATGCGCCGTGTTGAGCACAATCGCCTCGATGCGGTCACGCCCGATTCGCGCGGGCACGAAACCGGCCGCGCGCAGTTCGTCGTCCGTATAGTACGGGTCTTCGATCGTGACCACCGCGCCCTTCGCCGCAAGGGCGTCGCGCAGCGGATACGCCGTGCTGTACGTGTCCACCTTCACGTCCGGGCGAAAGCCGAGGCCGAGGATATGCACTGCGCGGCCCTTCACCGGTTTCCACTGCCGTTCGAGCCGTGCGACGCTGCGCGCGGGCTGTTCGTCGTTAATCGCGCGCGCGGCGGTCGAGAGGCGTTGCGGCACACCGCGCCGCATGGCGTCGTTGATCATGAAGTACGGATACACCGGCGTGCAGTGGCCGCCTACTCCGATCCCCGGCAACAGCAACTTCGATTCGCCGTCGGTATTGGCGGCCTCGCGCACAAGGCTGAAATCGACGCCCGCGATTTCACTCAACGCGGCCAGTTCGTTCGCCAACGCAATGTTCACGTCGCGGTACAGCATGCCAGCGAGTTTGGCGAGTTCTGCCGCTTCGAGCGAAACCACGTCGATCACCGGAGCACCGAGATACGTGCCGTACAACTCGGCCGCTTTGCGCGTCGACGCCTCGTTAAATCCGCCCACAATCTTCGGCGTTTCCTGCAGGCGCGCGAGCACCAGGTTCGCTTTGACGCGCTCCGGGCTGAAGCTCACGAAGAAATCCGCTCCCGCCTTGAGACCGCTTTCCTGCTCGAGTACCGGCACAAGCTGCGACCGCGTACCGCCCACGGCGACGGTCGTCTCGAACGAGACGAGTGTTCCCGGCTTTAGCCCGCGCCCGATATCGCGCGACGCGGATTGTAGCACGCTATAGTCGATGTCCTTTTCGTCGTTCAACCACGCGGGAACGATCACGACCACGGCGTTCGCATCGCGCACGGCCCCGGTCGTGTTCGTGCTCGCCGCAAGGCGTTTCGCGGCTACGTTGCGCGCAATATACGCATCCAGTTCGGGCTCCTCGTATGGAGATTCGCCGCGGTTGACGGCATCGACGACCCGGGCGCTGATATCGCAGACGACTACGCTCGCGCCCCTGTCCGCGAAAAGCGACGCAAGGGGTAGCCCCATGCGCCCTCCGCCAACGACTGCGATACGCATGACCTCGACGCTACTCGCTGCCCAGCGTGCGGAAATACCGCGCGGGATTGCCCGCCCAAAGCTGCTTGGGCGGCACGGACTTCGTCACCACGCTGCCGGCGCCGATCAGCGCCCCTTCGCCGATGGTCACGCCGCAGAGGATCGTCGTGCCCGAACCGATGGACGCGCCCCTGCCGATACGCGTCGGAATGACGTTCCAGTCTTTCTCGGTCTGCAGCGTTCCGTCCGAATTCACCGCGCGCGGAAACGCGTCGTTGATGAACGTAACGCTGTGCCCGATAAATACACCGTCTTCGATCGTAACGCCTTCGCAGATGAAGGTGTGGCTCGAAATCTTGCAGTCCGCGCCAATGCTCGCGCCTTTCTGAATCTCGACAAATGCGCCCACCTTCGTGCGATCGCCGATCGAGCACCCGTACGCATTGATAAAGCACGCCAGTTTCACTTCCTTGCCGAGCGCGACGTCCGGCGCGATGCGAAGATAGTTTTCCATGGTGATTCGTCAGCTCTTCAGTTCGACCAGTTTGCCCTGATTGCGAAGCGACTCGTCCGTGGCTTCGAGCATCGCGATGATGCGCGCGCCCGCCGCACCGTCGTTGAACGGCTTTTCCTTGTTCGCAATGCTTTTGACCATGTACTCGACCTCGAGCGAAAGCGCCTCCGTGTTCGGCACGACGGGCGAATGCATGGCGCCGATTCGCGGCGTCGCGAGGATGCGGTACAGGCCTTCCTTCGTCTCGACTTCCATGCCCTTGTCGTAAATCTTGATGCGCTCCTCGGGATTCAGATCGTCCCATACCAACATGCGCCGCGATCCGCCGATGACCGTTCTGCGCAATTTTACCGGCGACAGCCAGTTCAGGTGAAAGTGCGCGATGAGGTTGTTGTCGTAAAACACCGTCACGTACGCTACATCTTCCAGCCCGGTCGAGAAATGCCCGCTGCCATTGGCCGTCACTGCCCGCGCGGACGGCCCGAGCAAATAGTCCATAATCGAAAAATCGTGCGGCGCGAGGTCCCAAATTACATTGATGTCGTGCTGGAACAGGCCGAGGTTAATGCGCACCGAATCGAAATAATAGAGGTCTCCAAGTTCCCCGGCGTCCACCAATTCTTTCATCTTCATGACCGCGCCGGTGAACAAGAATGTGTGGTCCACCATCAGGGTGAGGCCCTTGGACTCCGCGAGCGCGATGAGTTCCTTGGCCTGCGCGTGGGTCGATGTCATGGGTTTTTCGACCCAGACGTGCTTGCCACAACCGAGCGCAGTCTTTGCCAGGTCAAAGTGGGTGAAAACCGGGGTTGCGACGACAACCACATCGATGTCGTCTGCAGTCGTCACCCGGGCGGCGTCGTCGACAACGTCAACGTTGGGGAAGGTGCGCCGCGCGAGGTCCCTCCGCTTCTCCGTCATGTCCGCGATGCGAACTAACTGGCAGTCGCGGTTGGAGTTAAAGTTGCGCGCCAGATTCGGGCCCCAGTACCCATACCCGATCAAACCAACCCGAAGCATGCAAAGCCCCTTCCCAAGATGCATCCGTTGCCCAGACGGAAAGGGCGTAGAATACCTGCCGTAAACAATGCGATCAAGCTGCCGAATGGGTTACGGCGCGGAAGGCAGGGGAGTTCTGGCTTCCGTGCGCAATTTTTTTGCGGCATCCAGCCGCCAATCCGTCGCGTGCGGAATGTAGACGTCCAAAAGTTCCACCGCCTTCGCGTTGTCTCCCTTGGTGTGAAGGAGGACTGCTGCATGAAAGGCGTTCAAACTCTCCGGCTCGATAGCGACGCCGGCGAGGTAACTCTCGAGCGCCGCGTCCACGTCGCCTTGCTTCTCCGCGGCGAGCCCGAGGTAGTACTTTGCGAGCGCGCGGTGCGACGAATCGCCCAGGCGATCCGCCGTCGCGAACCAACGCTCCGCCGTCGCAGCCAATTCCCCGTATCGTGTCCCGGCCGCCAGCGCCCCGCTCAAGGACGACCACGTCTGCAAATCGTCCGGAAAGTCAACGAGACACGCCTGCAGCACCGACGCCGCATCGTCGTATTGGCCGGATGCGTGCAGCAGCGCTGCGTACTCCTGACGCGCCCACTGCCGCTGCTGCGTGTTGTCAAATGGCTTCTCGAGCGCCACCTTGTAGGTTGCAAGTGCGATCATAGTGTCGTTCGACACCGCGAGCGCTTTGGCGCGCTTCGCCAATACCTCGCCCTGCGCGCCGCTGAGGCCTTCCACGAACGTCCCGCCGAATCGCCCGTAACCCCAAGCCGCAACGAGAACAGCGAGCGCCGCGGGAACGGTCAGCACCCACGTCCAGCGGCGAATCGTGCGATCCGGCGATTGGAAGGTCGTGCTATCCCGCATTTCTCACCGCCCTACGACGCCGCAGCGGATGCAATATCCTTCCGTGCGGTGAGAAATGCTCACGAGTAAGCTCTTGAGCGCATGGCAAGAGGATTTTTCACGCGAACAGCCTGTGTAGAAGGGAAACGATGGAGCTTCATGTGACCCAACGGATAGTACACGTCGTTGCTGTTCGCGTGAAAAACCCAAGCTATCGTGAACGTCATCGGTCATGGGGTACACCTGGCGCAGGCGAGTATAGGCCGGCGTGAAGGGGCGCTCAACCAGTTGAGCGTTCGCAGGCGCTGCGGTAGACTTTCGGAAACTGCGGGCAAACCGCGGTGATCCAAACCAAACACCATGTCAAAACCATACCTAACCCTGATTGCCATTGCGTTCGCGGCCTTGCGCGCCGCGGCCCAGCCGCAGGGCGCCGTGGCTGCGCCGGACGCTGTAACGTTGGCGGACGCGACGCCGTCGTTCCGCGCGCCGTTTCTGCCACCGCCACCGAATTCGACCGAGTCCGCCCAATCCATCCGGCTGCTGGGTGTGGATGTCGTCCAAGACGGCAAGGTCCTGATCCAAACGCCCGAATTGGATGGCGAGAAGCCGGCGAAGCTTGTGACGTATTGGTGCGCAAATGCCAAGGTTGACTCGCGGCTCGCGTTGGCGCTCCAGTTCCTCGCCATTCGCGGGCGCCTGACGCGCACGCTGGAACTAACCGCAGGGCCCGAGCCGGGCCAGGCAGCGTGGGAACGCGGTACCGTGCACCGTGTCGAGCACACACTCGATTTGCCGGACCTCTCGCAGGACATCAGTGGGCGGCTGGACCTCGTGATAAACAGCACATCGCTGGCAGCCGGCGGGTTCGCATATGCGCCGTTACAGTCCGTGCCGATCCTGCTGCAACCGCGCGTGCAACCGGGGCGCGCGTCGCGCTCGCGCTTCGACGCGCTGTTCAGCGCGGGATACGCCGCGCTCGACGTATCGTTTCGTCTGGGCGCGGGCGCCACGCATCCGGTGGCGATTCCCGAAGCGTGGCGCGATCGCGTCGGGCGTATCGCCGTCATCTCGGCGTTCTCTTTTGGGCCCATCGCGCAGGAAAAGCCCGTGTGTAACGTCACCGCGCGTCGCGGCGAAACCGAGATTCAACGATGGACGATGCGGAGCGGCGTCGACACCGCGCGCACCGACATCGACTACTATCCTCCCGATCAGCAGGAACACAAGAAGGTCGCAATCGTCGAGTCGATCGATGCGGACTACCCCGACAAGAACGGCAGTCCGTTCAAACGGCACATGTATATCGGGTGGCTGGACGTAACGCCCGAATCGTTGCCGATCGACGCGGTTACGTTTGCGTCCTCAAGCGACTATTTCTTCGATGTTTTTGACATCGTCCTCGTGCCACGCGCCGCGCCATGAGCACTTCCGCCACCGAATCCCCCGAAACGGAGAAGTTCTTCCGGTCACTGGACCGAATTATCCCAGCGCTGCTGATTCTCGCCGTCGTTGGCGCGCTCACGAGTACGGCCATTTTCTGGGTCGTGCTCGGACTGGCGGCCTTCGCCGCGTTTGTGCCGCTCTCGTCGTGGGGCGTGATCGCCTACTTCGTCCTGGTATTTGGACTCGCGGCGGTCGCCTCCGAAAACCCGATCTCCGTCGGCGGAATTCGTGTGTATGGCGCGGACGTGCTCGCCGCGTTCTTCGCGGCGTGGATATGCAACGAATGCATGGCCTCCGTACTGAAGAAGCCATACCTGGTCCATCGGCCCCAAACGGAGCGGCGGATCATGGCGGCCACCGTGACGCTCGCTGCCTACGGGCTCGTCGCCGCGTTGATCGGCCTGTCGAACGGTCATTTCATGCGCGACGTTTTGGGCGATTACCGTCAGCAGTTCTACTATCCGCTCGCGCTGCTCCTTCCGCTGCTGCTTCCGCTCCGCGCGCCGCACCTCAACGCCGTGCAGTACGCGCTTATATTCGCAATCGGCGCGACGGCCCTTGTCGGTTTGCGCCGCTTTGCGCTCGGCGAATCGTGGATGCCCGAGTCGTACACCCTGCTCGAGTTCGATCCGCGTTATCTGTCGTCGACGGAACTTGTGCCGTTCGCGGCGGGCCTCGCCTATTTCGCGGTCGTGCTGCGCTCGCGCGCGAGTCTCGCATTCAAGGCGTTCGCGGTCGGCTGCGCGGGGGTTGCGTTTGTTATGCTTGTCATCAGCGGCTGGCGGCTCGGCATTCTCATGGCGGCTGCTGCGCCGGTCGCGGCCATGTTGCTGCTGACCTGGGTGCGCCGCGAACCGTTCGCCGGGCCGTTCAAGGCGGCGTTCGTTCTCGCGTGTCTCGCCGTCGCCGGCGCGGCGCTGCTCAGCGTGTTGTTTCCCGAGGAAGTTCAGGCCCAACTGCAGCGCACCTACGAGCGCTTCCAGGAGTTCAACCCCGCCGACGACCAGCGCTACTACACGTGGATCGCGGCGCTCGAGACCTACCGCGATCATCCCATACTCGGCGCGGGCCTTGGCCATCAGCTCTGGTTCTACATGCGGAGCAGCGCCGGGTACCTGCTCGGCGCAACCGGCACGACACACAATTTCCTGCTCGAAGTGCTCTATCGCGGCGGGCTGGCCGCCATCCTCCTCGTACTCGGAATTCACATCGCGTTCAACCTGTATGTGTTCCGGCGGCTGCAATCTGTACTCGCGCGTCACCAGTCAATCGTCATCGGGTTGTACGTCGGTTACGCAAGCTGTTTCGTCATGCACCTTCTCGAACCCAACACACCCGCGGGTATCGCCACGCTCTATCTGAGCATGGGCCTTATTATTCGATATCTCCGTGACAGTGACGCAAAGTCCGCCGCCGAATGACGCGGTTAATCACGGAAGAAATCCGCCAGTAGGCGGATGTGTTGCCGCGATGTCCGGAGATTTCGCAAGCAATTCAAGCCGCATCGCCGCGCCAACCTGGTCTGGAGCGGACTGCACTGCCTTGTCGTAGAACTCCGTCGCAGCCAGTGTGTTACCATCGATTTCGGCGGCGATCCCCAAGTGATATAGCGCTTCCGCATTTGCCGGCTCCCAAACGATCACTTCGGAATAGATCGCCCTCGCCTCGTCCCACCGGCCGATTCGGCGCAACAGCCGCGCCGCGAACAATCGATCGTCTGTGGCGCTGCTGGACATCAAGGTCTCGATTCGCGCGTTCTCCGCGTCCACTATGGGCCGCATCGGTTCCGTGCGCTCGGCGATTGTCCTCGCCCACGCATAGGTCCGAACAGAATCGGCAAAACTGCCCAAACTCCACAGCGCGTCCGCGAGAACGTTGCACGATTCGGTAAAGTTCGGATCGGCCATATACACGTACTGTAGTTCCACGGCCGCCGCGCGCGAATCGTTCGCCAGGAGCTTCGCGCGACCCAGGCCAAACGAGCACACCAGCGACAACCTGTTCGGATCGCGGAGCAGTCCCATTTCATCGCGGATAAACGGGTAATCAAAAACGGCGGCAGCCCGTCTCCAAAGCGATTCGCGCTGCGCGCTCCCATCGTATTTTTTCGCGGAGGCATAGTGCGCCGCGGCGTCCACATAACGTCCCTCTCGTTCAGCTTGCGCGCCGCGGTGCAGACCGTCACACCACTGCTCCGCATCCCCAGTGAGTTGTTGGTAATTGACCAGGTTTGCCGTGACCACGCTGGCCATTATCAACACTCCAGCCGCCAACCAAACCGGTTTCGCGGGCAACTCCTCCGGTCCGCCTCGCATCGCCAGTGGGCCGAGCGCCAGCGCCAACATCACCGGGTACAGCGATAACGCAGCGAACGGCATGAGCATGGTTATAAGAAAGACCGTCGTGGCGATACCGAGAAACTGGCGCCGGTGCAGCCACAGTTCCTGTAACTCGTCCGTAGTTCGCAGAAGCAACCGCCGCGCGATCGCGTACCAAAGCCACAAATACGCGATCAGGCCCGCGATTCCGAGTTCGAGCAGAAACTTGAGCGGAAGATTGTGAATGCCCATGCCTTTCGTCTGCGCCGCATAGGGTGATGCGGCAATCGCCTCATTCTCGGCGCCGAGCCCGGCGCCGAGAATGAGATGATTGGGCGCCAGCGAGAGCGCGGCGCGGTACGCGACGATGCGACCCTCGAGCGAAGGATCGCGTTCGCCCGTCAGCAGGCTGAACCGCTCGGACAATCGTGGCGTGGCGACGATCGCCCCGGCGAGCAACACGGCCACAAACGGCACGGCAAACCATAACGTCTTCTTTCGCGATTCGCGCCGCAGGAGCGACGCCCCAACAAGCAGCACGACGGCCGCTACGCAAATCGCAATAGACGTCCGCGAGATCGCGACAACTATCGCGGCGAACGAGCCGAATAGCGCAAGCGCCATGATTCGCGCAACACGTTTCGACGACGATTGGTCGAACAGCACAAACGCGCACGCGACAAATGCGAGCAACGGCGAGAGCACGCTTTGATTGAAATCTTCCCCCGCGGGCGCCATGCGCGTCGCGACCGCGTCCCACATATCCGGCGTCGCGCGCACGCCAAGCGGCACCGAGGTCGCCACCAACGTCGGATAGAGCAGGCCGACGCGACACGCAACCGCGAGCAGGCCCACAGCACCGCACGAAACCGCGAACACCATCATCAAACGTCGCGCGTGCGCGGCAGTCCTCACATGCGCTGCGACTGCGTAAAAAAGTACAAGATAACTCAGATACATGATTAACAGGCGCGTGGTCGCCTCGCGATCGAGGGAGCCAATTATCGACAGCCCGCACGCCGCCGCGAAAGCAAGCACAGGGAGTTCCACGCCCAGTTTTCTAAAGGCCCACTTGCCTTCGAGAGGTCTACATCGCACGAAGGAGCAAAGGATGAACAACACCGATGCGGCCTTCGTCAACGTGACGTTCGTGTACGGAATCCGTTGGAACAGTTCCCACGGCAGCGAAAGCACGATTACGTGCAACAAGCATTCCTGTATGCGGAACCCTGCCTGCGTGACGCGTAGATTCTCGTCCCTCATTTGCGCGGCGCCTGCGCGGGGACCAATGCCAATGCCTTAATGTCGATAACGAAGTCATCGAGCAGGTACTCGATCTCGATTGCCGCGGGCGGCACATCGGTCTTCATCGGAATCGTTGCGGCGTAGGTATGGAGTTCATACGGCTCTCCCGAAAGGTTCGGCTCGGGTGCGGGCGTCGACTCGAATGGCGCGATGCGCGTCGCCTTCAATGCGCCGGTTGGATAGTAATCGTAGTCCGATTTCGCGGTCGTGACGCCCTGCTCGACGTACCCGGTCGCGATCGCTTCGCCCTTTTCATTCAGCGCGCGCACGGCGCACACGCGAGCACCCTGTATTGGCTCGCCTTCGTAGCCCGTGGCCGACACAATAGCAACGCGATCGATTGCGCCGACGGGCCCCGTAAACGGAATTCGCAGCGTCGCGCCAGGCCCCAGGCGGCACAGGGACATAATCAGCGGGCGGACATGCTCCCCGAACGTCTTCCTTAGCGCTTGTTCCTGAATGCGCGAGGGGAACCCGCGCGGCAGCACGCGGACCGGGCCGACGAACTGTACGTAGTCCCTCGAACCCGCATCGCGGGTCGCGATGGTCAGCGTCGCATTGCCGCTGTATCGCAGGCCCTCGTACGGAAACGTCACGCGTTGCCGCGACACAACGCCAACTTGCCGCTCCGTCAGTTCGACGCTATACTCGCGCTCCAAGTCCGGACCGCCCCCCGAGAAGCGCAACAACACGTTCGTACCGGCGGGCACCTTACCAAGCGGGACCCAATGCAACGTGATCTCGAGTTTCACATCTTCCGCGAACGTAATTGGGTCTATCGGCGCGTCGCCGTCCTGCGTATTCACGCCGAACCCAAGCAAACGCAACGGCGATAGCGGTGCGTCCGGCTGTAGAGCCAGCGACGGCGGCGCCGGAATGAATACGCGCGGGAGTGGGAGAGTGGGGGGCTGCGCGTGAACGGCAATTGCAGCGCCCGCGGCAAGTGTCACGCGCAGGAGACTCGCGAAAATCGACGGAATGTGGCCACGGTGCACGTGAAGCGTCCTGATGGATTGTGTTCGCGCAGAGTATATGGCCCGCATTTGCGGGGGGTCAACGCGGGCGCACGCTCGAGCGAACTTGCGGCGACGGCAACGGCAACAACGGAAGGGCGGTCCTGCCGCACCGCACTCCACGGCGCTTCGCGCGAAAACGCCGCATGACCGGCGCGGCCCGCACCCTCTCGAACGCCGCTATTTACGGCATCGGCATCGTCATCAACCGCGGCGTCACGCTCGCGCTGATCGCGCTGTACACACGCACGCTCACGATGGGGGAATACGCCGACTTCGAGTTGGCCACGACCACGATCATCTTCATGACGGTGCTCCTCGATCTCGGACTCAACCCCGCCCTGGTCCGGTTCTGCCACATGCACGAAGACATGGACCTGAAGGACCTCTTTGGCACGACTGTAACGTTTCTTACCGCGTGGTGCGCCGTCTTGTGCGGGCTGGCCTTCGCGTTCCAAGAACAAATGTCGATGCTCGTGTTTGGCGCGGGCGATAAGGCCATGCTGTTTGCGCTGGTCGCGGTGGACGCCGCATTTACGGTGTTGAGCAATCTTCCGCTCGCATGGCTTCGCGCGCGCGAACGCAGCCTGCAATTCATGGCAATCAACCTCGTTCGCGCCGTTGTCGGTCCCTGTGCGATTGCCATATTCCTCTTCTGGATGAAGTGGGGCCTGACCGGCGTGATCCTCGGCGACATCTGCGGGCTTGCCTCGCTGACACTGGTTGGCGTGTTCGCAAACGCCCGTTGGTACCGGCCCGTCGTGCGATGGGCCATGCTGCGTCCCATGCTGCGCTTCGGCCTGCCGTTGATCCCCATGGGCATCGGGGGCGCGCTGCTGACGGTTTCCGATCGCTATTTTCTAAACGCATGGGTGACGAAAGAAGAACTCGCGGTATACGGCGTCGCCGCAAAAATTGGATTGATGGTCGTCATCGTCAGCCAGGCGATCCAAACCGCGTACCCGCCCTACGCATACCGACTCGCCAACGAACCCGAAGCTCCCGAACGCTTCGCGGACATTCTCCGGATGCTGCTCGCGGGTATGGCCGCGATCACCGTCGTCATTACCGCCGCGTCAAACGAGATCCTCTGGGTGCTCGCGCCGCAAGAGAACTACGGTGGCGCGACGGCTTACGTGCACTGGCTCGCGCTGTCGTTCGCGTGCGACGGCGCCGCGCTCATGGTCATGACCAGCCTGTCGATTGTGCACCGCACTGTGCTCGCATCCGTCATCGTCGGCGCCGCGGGCATTGCCAAAATCGTGCTGAGCGTCCTTCTGATTCGTACACGCGGCGGAATAGGCGCCGCGGAAGCAACCGTACTCGCCTACGCGGTCGAGCTCGCGCTCACATTTTGGTTCACGCAACGGTGCTACCCGGTTCCGCACGCGTGGGGCAAGTTGGCGTGTCTTCTCGGAATCACCATCGCCGCCTTGTACGCGGCGTCCGTGGCGCTCACGTGGAGCATCGCGCCGAGCCTCATCGCGCGAGTCGCTCTTGTCGTAGCTTTTGCCGCGGTGTGCGCGGTCACCGTGTTTCGACCGTCCGAACGTTCAGAGGCGCTGCGCAGGATTCGACGGCGACTGGTCGGCGGTTAACCTGAAAACGGCAGTTGAACCACCAACCTGTGGATAACGTTACGGGTTACAAGGTGATGCGAGAAACGCGACCGTCGCCGTCTCGGTGAGGGACAGACACCGTGTTTCGCTTCGCAAGGCCTACGCGAAAGACGGTGTCAGTCCCGTTCAACTGCCGTTTTTAGGGTTAACGGACAGACCGGATAACGGACTGGATTTGCGCCGCGTAGACTTCGAGTCCCAGTTCATTGTGCAGCCGCTCGTACCCTTGTTGGCCGAGCCGCGCCGCCATCGCCGGATCGCGGAATAGTCGCAGAATCGCGCCGGCAACTTCGTCCGCGCTCTCGGGATCGACCAGCAAGCCGGACACGTTGTCTTCAACGGCGTCGGGCACGCCGCCGCTGTTCCCCGCGATGACCGGCTTTCTGCACGCGTTCGCCTCGAGATACACGATTCCGAAGCCCTCCACGTCCGCCTCTTCCTTGATGTACCGGCTAATCATCAAGAACACGTCGCACGCATGGTAATACCGCACGAGGTCGTCGTCGCCGCAGTCGGTCACGAACCGCACGGCATGCGCCACGCCCTTGCGCGCGGCAAGCGCTTCGAGTCTCGGCAAATCCGGCCCGTTCCCCACAACCACGTACAAGGCATCGGGAAACTCCGCCAACACGTTCGGCAGCGCCTCGATCACGCGATCGACACCCTTGCGCGCATACAAACGGCATACGGTAAGCAGGACGCGCTTCTCGTCCATGCCAAATCTTCGGCGCACCACCGCTGGGTCGTCTATTTGAAATGGTTTCGGATCGATGCATGGGCATACGACGGAAAGATTGCCGGAAACAACTCCGCGAGACAGCGCCAAATCGCGAGTGAACCGGCTAATCGCGATTACATGGGACGCATTACGTAAAATGCGCTCGCGCAGGGATTCGATGATCCGGCCGCGCGAGGGAAGGACTTCAAGCCCGTAAATGTGAACGACATAGCGAAACCCCAGTGCGCGTGCGATAAGTCCCACCAAACCGAAGGGCCACACGTTGCCGAGATAGAGGATGGAGTCTTGGTTACTTCGCAACGCGGCGATTATCTTCGGGGCGAGTAACAGCGTGTCGACGAGTGTTAAGACGCTTGTGCCCGCGCGAAAGCGAAACCGCGAGACTGCAATGGCTGACGTACTGTCGAATTCCGCCGCGCCCGCGCAGTCCGCCGCGAAAACGCGAATCCTGTCGGCAGGCAGACACGACGCGGTGAGACGCAGCAGCCGCGCGATTCCGCCGCGCACCGGCGGGAAATCGTCCGTGACGAGGACGACATGCCTGAGGTCGGTCGGTGCGGCCATCGCGTGCGCGGCGCCGGCAGTGGCCCGCAGGCTACTGGCCGCCGGCCGGCCCGGTATTGAACTCGACGCAGGACACCAGCGCCGCCGTTTTCACGCCCGACTGCACGGTGATGCGCCCGCTCAAAGAGTTTTCTTCGATGCCTTCGGGCAAGTCCTGCACAACGCGCAAGCGTTCCCACGTGCCGGTGCCTTTGTTGCGCGCCGCCGCGTAAATATCCCCGCTTTTTGACTTGCCGTTGACTGAGATGACTACCGCGCCCGCCTCGGACGATTTGACGTGCGCGACGAATTCGACGCGTTTGCCGCTCAGGTCCGTGTAAATTGTGCGCGCAATCTGCGTGGTCGCATCGCCGTCCGGCGACAACTGCCATGCCTTTCCGCCGCACGGTCCGTTGGCGCCACCCGCCTTCACCTTGCCCTTATCCGACGCCCACCAATCCTGCGGAAGACCATCTTTCTCGTTCGCAAATTCTTCGCGCTTGAATATGGGAGACAACGACGCTGCGGGTACTTTCTCAATGCGATGGACTTCGGCCCCGGCAACCTCGACCGGCTTCTTCAGCCCCGGCTTCACGACTATACGGATACTGAGCGATTCCTTCTCGATATTTTCGGGAAGTCGTGCCGATACGCTCAGTTCGGCCCAGTCATCGCCACCGCTGTTCATCGCCGCCTGATAGAATTCTTTGCCGTCGGCCTTGCACAGGATCGCAAGCGTTACGGCTTCCGCCTCGCTCGCTTTTACATTTGCTTTCGCCTCAATCTTCTGTCCGCTCAAGTCGGTAAAAATCGTACGGACCATTCGCGTGTCGTCGCTCTTGCCCGAACTGATCGTCCACGCAACGGAATCGCCCGGACCTTTTGATTTGCTCTTTTTGACGAGTTTCTTGTCCGACACCCACCAGTCCTGCGGCGCGCCGTCCTTTTCGGAATCGAACTCGGCTTTGGCCAGCAACACCGAAGGCACTTCCTCAAACCGTTGACTCGACGCCGCGGCGGCGGGTTTGGCTACCGGAGTGCTGGCCGCGGGCGGTGCCACAGCGGCCGGCACGGCGCCATGGTTGATGGCAATCGCGGAGAGCAGCGCGGGAGATTTCGCGCCCGGTTTAAGGCCCACGCGCACGGCGAGCGAATCTTTGTCGATGACCTTGGGCAGATCGGTCGTCACGCGGAATTCTTCCCACGCGTCTCCGCCCTTGTTCGTTGTGGAAGCGAAAATCTCTCTACCCTCGGACTTGCCCGCGATCGCGACCGTCACGACACCGGCTTCCGCCGACTTCACCAGGCCCTTCACTTCGAGCCGTTCTCCCCCGACGTTCGCATATATCGTGCGGACAAGCCGTGTATCCTCCTTGGCATCCGGCGCGATTACCCATGCGGGCGCATCGCCGGCCGCCTTTTCGTCCGCAACGGAAACGCGCGCCGGCGCTGACACCCACCAGTCCTGCGGAGCGCCGTTTTTCTCTTTGCCGAATTCCTCGGGCGCGAGCAACGGGAACAGAGCGGCGGGCGCTGTAGTAGCGGTTGGTGCGGGTGCTGGGGTCGCGACCGGTTCGGCGGGGGCTGGCGCTGCGGCACCGGGCTCGACCGGTTTTGGCGCGGCCACTGGCGACAAGGGCGGTGGGACGGGCGTACCGGAATCCACCGGAGACGGCCCCGTCGTATCGCCGCCGCTGCATCCATAAACTATTGAAATTAAAAGCGTTGCGCTAATGACGCTCAACCGTTTTCCGAAAAAAGACATGGCTACTTCCCTATCGCGTTGATATGTCGCACCGGGTACCCACTCGAACATGGCTTCAACGTGCTTCCCGCTCCTCGGGATGACGCCAAAAGCCCGCAGTCATGCCTAGTATATGTTTCGGTCAAACCCGCGCGCAATCTGACGAACGCCGTGTTCGCATGGTTGGACACGCGGGAACACCGTGCGGTCCGATCCCTTGATTGGTCCGCGCGCGCAATTCCATACTCTGCGGCACGTGGGGCCAGTATCGTCCAATGTCCGACACACACTACGTACTCATTACGCCCGCTCGGAACGAAGCGGCATATATCGAAAAGACGCTGAAGTCTGTTGTGAACCAGACCCTCCTGCCCCGGCGGTGGGTCGTGGTCAGCGACGCCTCGACGGACCGCACCGACGAAATCGTGATGGACTACGCGGCGCGCCACTCCTTCATCGAATTCGTCCGCGTCGAAAAAGACCCCAACCGGTCCTTCGCGTCGAAGGTGTTCGCAATCCGCGCGGGAGAACGGAAACTTACGGACGTTTCGTATCGATTCATTGGCAACCTGGACGCGGATGTCGAGTTCGATCCCGCATACTTTGAAACCGTTGTCGCGCGCATGATCGAATGCCCGCGTCTCGGTTTGGCGGGCGGGCATATCTACGACTACCTCGATGGACAGTTCATCCCGCAGCAAATCGTGAAGAACAGTGTTGCGGGCGCCGTGCAGCTTTTCCGGCGCGACGCCTACGAACGCATCGGCGGCTACATTCCGCTGCCGCGCGGCGGCATCGACGCCATCGCCGAAATCATGGTGCAGATGTACGGATGGGAATGCGAGACCTTCGCCGATCTCAAAGTGAACCACTACCGTCCCATGGGCACCGCACTCGGCGGACTAATCAGCGCGCGCTATCGCGACGGCATGCAGGACTACGCATTTGGGAACCATCCGCTGTTCGAGATCGTGAAATGCGCTGCGCGGATTGGCGTGCGGCCCATCGCTATCGGCGCAGTTATGCGCATGGTCGGTTACGTGCGCGCGGCCATTCACGCCGAGCCGCGGCACGTTCCCGCGGACGTGGTCGCGTACATGCGGCAAACGCAACTGCACCGGCTTGGCCTTGCGCCCAAACCCTCGATCGTCGAAACTCATCCGCGCGAATCTCGGTAACGGCTGTGTTGCCGGCGCCGACGCGACCGCTCGGCCGACTCGCACACCCCTGGTCCAACGCGTTAGACTATCCCGTTAGCCGCGATGACTTGACCTACCGCGCGGCCCAGAGAGGGGAGCACATGTTTGAAAAGCTGGAGATGGCGCCGCCGGACCCTATCCTGGGGATCACCGAAGCGTTCAAGAAGGACCCAAACCCGAACAAGATCAACCTGAGCATCGGCGTCTATTGCGACGAGAACGGGAAAACGCCGGTGTTTCATTCGGTGAAGAAGGCAGAGGAACGAATTCTTGCCGAGGAGAAGACGAAGAACTATGTAAACCCGAACAGCGGGACGGCGGAGTATTGCGGGGCAGTACAGGCGTTGTTGTTCGGGGCCGGGCACGAGGCGGTTTCGAGCAAGCGTTGCGTAACGGCGCACACGCCGGGCGGCACCGGGGCGCTGCGCGTAGCGGCGGATTTCATCCGATTTCATAAGCCTGACGCGAAGGTGTGGTTGAGCGAACCGACGTGGCCGAACCATCCGAGCATATTCGCGGCGTCGAGTCTTGCGACGGCGACGTACCCGTATTACGACGCGTCGGGCAAGAAGCTCGATTTCGGTCCAATGATGGATGCGCTGAAAAAGATTCCCTCCGGCGATTTCGTGTTGTTGCACGCGTGTTGTCACAACCCGACAGGTATGGACCCGACGGTCGAGGAGTGGAACGCAATTGCCGAGGTCGCCAAAGCGCAGGGCTGGGTGCCGTTGTTCGATTTCGCGTATCAGGGTCTTGCGGACGGTCTCGCGGAAGACGCGCGGGGGCTCGCGCCGTTCGTTGCGTCAGGTAGGGAGATGTATATCTGTTCGTCCTTTTCGAAGAATTTCGGGCTGTACAACGAGCGCGTGGGGGCGCTCACGCTTGTGGCCGATTCGGAATCGAACGCGCAAAAGGCGCTCAGCCATCTGAAGCGCATCATCCGTACGAATTACTCGAACCCGCCGGCGCACGGATCGAATATCGTCACGACGATCCTGAACGACGGAGCGCTTCGCCGGGAGTGGGAAGGCGAAGTCAAGGGCATGCGCGATCGCATCGCGGGAATGCGCACGCTGTTTGTGGATACGCTCAAGGCCAAGGGCGTTGCGCAGGATTTTTCGTTTCTTACGAAGCAGAAGGGGATGTTCTCGTTTTCGGGACTGACGAAGGCGCACGTGGATGCGTTGAAGGAAAAGTACGGCATTTACATCGTCGGTTCCGGGCGCATCAATGTCGCGGGGATGACGTCGTCCAACATGGACGCGCTCTGCACCGCACTTGCGGAAGTGCTGAAATAGCGCCGCGCGATGACGCATAGTTAAGGTATGAAGCTCGAGAACTTCAAAGCCGGTGTCTGGCGGACACAGTACCGGTATAAAAGTTTTCTGCCGAAGCATGTAAATCAGCCATGGACGTGGGAAGACCCAACAATCAATTTGTTGCTTGAGAAAGCAACGCAATCGCTGGGCGAGTTAAACGCATTTTCGCTGATCGTCCCCGACATCGACCTGTTCATCCAAATGCACGTGCTGAAGGAGGCGCAGAGTTCCAGCAAGATTGAAGGCACCGAGACGGGGCTTGACGAAGCGCTGTTGCCCGAAGATCAAATCAAGCCGGAGAAACGCGACGACTGGCGGGAAGTCCAGAATTATGTAGAGGCGATGAGCACAGCGGTTTAGGAACTAGAGTCGTTGCCGCTCTCGAACCGGCTGCTACGCCAGACCCACCAGATTCTCATGCGTGGTGTGAGGGGTGACCACAAATTACCTGGTGAATATCGTAAAAGCCAGAATTGGATCGGCGGTTCGAATCTCTCCGACGCAGCCTTTATTCCGCCGTACCACGAAGAGGTCCCTGAATTGATGAGCGATCTCGAAAAGTTTTGGCACAACGAAGAAATCGAGGTGCCCCACCTCGTGCGCGCGGCCATCAGTCATTATCAATTCGAGACGATTCACCCATTCCTCGACGGCAACGGCCGCATCGGGCGTTTGCTCATAACGCTATACCTGGTGAGCAACGGAATGCTTGCCAAACCATCTCTGTATCTGTCCGATTTCTTCGAGCGCAATCGTGCAAGCTACTACGACGCATTAATGCGTGCCCGTACTTCGAACGATCTCATTCATTGGCTGCGGTTTTTCCTTAGCGGCGTGGCGGAAACCGCCGCCAAAGGCCGGGACACCTTTCGAGAGATTCTCTTACTGCGGACTGAGGTTGAGTCGAAAATATTGTCTCTAGGTAAGCGAGCTGCAAATGCCAGGCAGGCGCTCAACGTCCTCTACAAAACGCCCGTCATTACGGCTGCGAACTTGGAAGAGTTCGTGGGAATATCACAACCGACCGCCAATGCGCTCCTGCGCGACCTCGAAAGGATTGGGATCATCGCGCAGGCAACAACAAAGGAGAGGTTTCGGGCCTATGTGTTTGATCGTTATTTTAAGTTGTTCTTAAGGTAAAGAAAACGCCTTTCCCTTATCTTAGCTCAAGGATAAGATAAGGAAAACGCCTTTCCCTTATCTTAGCTCAGAAATAAGATAAAGATGCCGACATGAATGTTCTTATCATAACTTACTATAAAATAATGCGTTATGCTGTTTTCGATGGAAATGTTTGACAAAAAATCAATAAAAGCAATGCGATTCTTGATGGGGCGTATTTCAAATGGTCAATCTAGCACTATTATTACTTCCCGTCGCCGCGTTCCCGCAGTGGGAGTTCGACTCACCCGGCGCCCTGCAAACTTGGGTACCCAATGCGCACCTCGCAAACGTAGCCGTGCGCGACGGCGTCGTCTGCGCGGATACAACCGACTGGGACCCCTTCTTCACATGCCGCTCGGTGGAGTTCGCGGCGACGCCTTGGGAGTACGTTCACATTCGAATGAAGGCGAGCCGGGCGGGCGTCTGCGATCTGTTCTGGTCGGGGACGTTGGAGGGCCAGTACGGCGGATTGACCGAGCAGAAGAAGTTGCGGTTTGCCGTTGCAGGTACGGGGGATTGGGAGGACGTTGTTCTGTTCCCGTTCTGGCAGCGGGAAGGGACGATTCGGCAGTTCCGCCTGGATGTGTTCGCGAACGCGCACTTTGAAATCGATTTTGTTCGCATCCTCGAATGGGGCAATGCGGCGAATCTGCAGCAAACCACCTTCGAGTCCGGGGAACTTTTGCAGAACCGTATTGAGCGATCACCTGTCTTATGGACGAATCGTCTCGATTTGCCGGCGAGTTCGGCGAAATTTGCGACGCTCGTGGTGAACACCGAACGCAGCGGCGATGCGGCAAACGTCTGCTGGGGTACGAGCGAACGTGTGGGGATGCAGCGCGCGGCGGTCCCGCTACGGCAGGGCGAGCACATCTACAATATTCCGATAAGTGAGAACGACGGGTGGTGCGGCACGATCGCTGCGTTGGGTCTCGAATTGCCCGCGGGTGCTCGCGTGTTGAACGTGGCGCTCGGAAACGAACCGGGCGGTGAAGCCGACGTGGCGATTACCTATCTTGGCTTCGAGAACGGCGTGAACCGGGCGGAACGGCCGTGCCGGGTGTTGGCGCGGTTCAAGAATTTCGGGGGCGCTGCTGCGCGCGGATTCACAGCGGAACTGTCGCTTCCGGAAGGTTTGACATTAAGCACAGGGGAGACGACACAAGCCGTCGGAGATCTGCCGTACAACGAAACGGCGGACGTTGTCTGGACCGTGGTCACTGCCGAGGCCGTCACTCGCGCGATATCGGTGAACGGCGAGCGCACGGAACTTAAGTTCGAGCCGGCGCGAGCGATTCAATCCGCTGATTACGTTCCGGAACCAAGACCGATAACGACGTCCATCGATGTTGCGGCGTATTACTTTCCCGGGTGGGAGGCGCCGAAAAAATGGGAGCCGGTTCGAAACACGGCGCCGAACCGGAAACCGCTGCTTGGATACTACGACGAAGGCAATCCGGAATGTGTGGACTGGCAGGTCAAGTGGGCGGTGGAGAATGGTATTGGCGTGTTTCTTGTCGACTGGTACTGGGTGGCGGGCAAGCGGTCGCTCGAACATTGGTTCGAGGCATACCGAAAGGCGCGATACCGCGACCAGCTCAAGGTAGCGATTATGTGGGCGAACCACAATCCGCCGAAGACGCACAGCCGCGAGGACTGGCGCGCAGTCACGCAGCATTGGATCGATCATTATTTCAATCTGCCCGCGTACTACCGCATCGACGAAAAGCCCGCGGTGTTTTTGTGGTCGCCCGACAACTTGCGCAACGACCTCGGCGGCGTGGATGCGGTGAAGGAAGCGATCGCCGAATCGCAGCAGATGGCGAAGGATGCGGGGTACGAGGGTATCACGTTCGTTGCGATGGGCTACAGCTTTGCGAAGTCGCACATTGAGAACCTTGTGGTGGAGGGATTCAGCGGGATCACGACGTATCATGAGTGGGGCGCCATCGCCCCGGACACGAATGTTTCGAAGCACGCGCTTTTCGACGATGTAGTGCGGACCGTCACGACGTCGTGGCGCCAGAAGAACACGGACGCGGGCGCGCTCATGTATTATCCGGTTGTCGATACGGGATGGGATTCGCGTCCATGGCACGGCGACAAGGCGTTTGTCATCGACGGCAGGACTCCCGCGCACTTTCGAAGTTTGCTTGAACAAGCCAAGGCATTTTGCGGGGAGACGAACAAGCCGCTCGTTATTCTTGGCCCTGTGAATGAGTGGGGTGAAGGGAGCTATATCGAGCCGTGCACGGAGTTTGGATTCGAGATGACTGAATGCGTGCGCGAGGTTTTCGGCGTGAAGCCCGAGACGGGGTGGCCGGAGAATATTGGCCCGGCCGATGTGAACAGAGGGCCGTATGATTTTCGGAACTAGCTCTTGCACGCAAAGAGGATGCGACTGAAGACAGATCGGAGGCGCCATGAGATGCAATCGGCGCGTACGGACGCTTTGCGTAATTGCCGGCATCGCGTGTTGCATCGGATCCGTCTGCGCGAACGCCGCGGATGACAACGAAATCCGGGTCACGGTCAAACGCGAGGATTTGCCGTCGATACATATTTCCGGATCGATAACGCTTCCGGCGGGCCGGTCGTCCGGTCCGTCATTCGACTTCACGGAACTTAAACCGGACGCCATCCAGCGCATTGTTGCGTTTCAGGGTGATCACGAGATTCGAGTGGAGACTCGGCCGTTCTCGAAGCGTGACAGTAGAGAAGGTACCGGATGCTTTCTGCCGACCGACACGGCGGGAACCGTGCGCATCGCGTACGACGTGGACCCAACGTTCTATCCGCCAGCGTCGGATCGGGCGACCGCAGCGGACGCGCGCGCCCGCGTGACGGGGGACCTTGGCGTACTCCGTACGACGACGATCCTGCCACAGCGTATTGTCGCGGGCGCGGAGCGGATTCGCTTTGACCTGCCCGGTGGATGGACCGCTGTGACACCGTGGGTCGAACACGACGGCGCATTTGTACTCGGCGAGGGGGCTGGCGGCATGATCCCGGAGTACATTGGGATTGGTCCGATCTCGGTGACCGAATTCAGCGCGGACGAGATTCTCTTTCGGGTGGGAGTATGCGTAGGAGTAGAAGGGATGGAGAACACGTCGCTGCTTCGCGTTCTAAAGATCGAACGCGACATAGCGGCGTGTGCACCCGGCGCACCGGGCGACATTTTTTGCGTGATTGTTGTGCCGCGCGGGTTCATTCGAGGAGGTTCGTCAGGACAGTTCAGCGCGGTACAGCCACCTGAAGCCGTGACGCTGGCGCACGAGATGTTTCATTGGTGGAACACTTCCCGGCTTATCAAGCCGGATGCAAACTGGTTTCACGAAGGGTTTACGGAGTACTACGGAATCTGCGCGGCACGGGATGCGGGGCTTATTGACGCGGAATTTGCGACGGCGTGCTTCGCCGATTTGAACGCGGAAATGCGTTATCTGGAAGGCGACAAGCCCGTGAGCCTTCTGGATGCGTCCGCATTGTCGCAACGCGATTTCAAAATGAGGCGGATCGTATACGCGAAAGGCGCGTTGCTTGCGCTACTAATGGAGCGAGAGTTGAAGGTGCAGGGCAAGACGTTGAACGAAGCGATGGCGTCTATCCTGGCGTTGGGACGCGGCAATTTGAGTAACGACGATCTTCGCGGACAGTTCCGGGAAGTATATGGCGGCGCGGTGGATGGGATGTTCAATCAGTATGTGCTCGAGGCAAACCCGCTGCCCGATCTGGAACTGCCCGCCGCGACGGGCAAGACGGGTGTCGCGAAGTATCTTCCCGGGAAATAACGAGGAACGATCAGCGGGGCGCGGCGACGTCCTGCGATCCGGTTAGGCCGGGTCCACCCGCAGCGACGTAGCCGTTGCTGGCGCCGTTGGGATCGTCGGTGACACAGAAGGAGTAGAGGCGGGCGTTCTTGAGGTGAAAGCGAAATTGGACGGGAGTATTGGCGAGCGACGACAAATCCTGACCGGACTTCCAAGTGACCGATGCGCGAGTTAGATTCGTGTTGATCGGCGTACACGACGTGGCGTCAAATCCTTCTATCGGATCCATGGGGTTATCCGTTCTAAGGCGCCCTCCGACGAAAATCGTAGGCAAGATATCAACCCGAATCTCTCCTTGCGATGCGTCGGCGTTGATGAAGAGATGTTTACCGGAGAATTTCACTGGGCGCGTCGTCAGTGTGCCCTCGCCGTCGATGGCGTCCATGGACGCGAAGCCGTCACGGCGGAGGGTCGCGAGGCCGGTGCTGCATACGCCGGAGGACGGGGAGCCTTGGACGCCTTTGCGTCCGCTGACGTAGAAGTAGAGTTTGTCGCCGACGACGAGGCAACAGCCGCCGGCGGATTGCACGTTGCCCCAGTTCCAGTCGCCGTACTGTTCGGATACGGGGATGAAGGGTGTGTGGCTCGGGCGGTCCCAGTGGAAGCCGTCGCGGCTGAACCCGATGCAGATTTCGTTGGGCTTCGCGCGGTCCTGCGGTTGCCCGCGCCAAATCGAGAAGAGGCCGATTAGCAGGCTTTCATAGGCAGCGCAGTCGAGGTTGTAGAGTTCGCAGGGTGTTTTGAGGTCGTCGCGCATGTAGTCGCCGGTGTCGGCGCCGACCCAGAACACGGGTTCGCCTTCCTTCCATTTCGCCGCTTCGAGGACGTCCGCGTTTTCGTGGTAACGCCGGTACCTGCCGACGCCACCGGGTTCGTATGCGCGGATGTTATAGACCCAAACCTTTCGGAACGGGTTGTAGAAGACGGTGCAGCGGTCGCCGGTGGGACCGCTGGTTGCGACGGGGTCGCCCCAATGCTTGCCGTCGGACGAAAAATAGATCGTGTAGCGGCCGTTGTCGTCGGGGCGGAGGTACGAGAACAGTTTGTAACGGCGTTGCGGATCGGGATCGAGCAAATCGAGCCAGACAGTAGCGGAATCGCGGCCATGAGTCTGGACGATGTTCGTTCCCGGGACGACATCCAATTCGGGCTTCGTCCAGGTAATGCCGTCCTTCGATTCGGCGTAGCACGTCGATTTCACGTAGCCGCCCATGTACCACATCTTGAATAGTTGGGTCTGCGGATCGAACCATACGCCGTCGCTGAACGGCATGGCGGTGGGCGCCGGATGGTTTTGCGATTCGCCGGATTCCCATTCTTTGTCGGGTGAAAGGACAGGGTTGTCGGGATAGTACTCGGCGTTGTGGAACGTGCGTTTGAGATCGGTTTTCTCTATCAGGAAGTCGTCAACGAAGAGTTGGCGGCCGACGTCGATTGGAATGATCGCAGGCGGGTTCTTGAGGTATGGGAGCTCCATCGGTTCGCGCGTTGGTGCGCGGTCGGCGGGCGGCCAGGGCGTGGGAACTTCGATGCCGTTGTAGAGGGTTTCCGCGGCAGCGGAGAATGCCAGAATGAATGTAAAGAGGAATTGGGTTAGCGGTTTCATGGGGGGAAGTATCGCATGGGGAGGGCGCATGGACGAAATGGACGAGATGGACGGAATGGGGTGTTTTCTTGGAACAACGCCAAAGCGGAGCTTTTCAAGAGCACGTTACGAAGTGGAAACGTCGCAACGAGAAATTACGATTACGAGCACGATTAGGAGCACGAGCACGAGCACGAGCACGAGACACGAGCACGAGACACGAGCACGAGACACGAGCACGAAAAAAGGACAATCGGACGAATGTGGGAAGGGCGCGCGGCTCACCAGTCATAAGCGCCGGGGGGCGGACCTGCCAGTACCGTCTCCAAAAGGAGGAAACGCGTAGGAGGCGCTAAAGACGGCAGTCACGGTCACCCGCACTGAGTATCCGATCGACCGCGCTACGCAGCAGCCCTGAGCCGGGATGAAAAGCGCTGCACCACATCCAAAACGGTGGAATGGCAAAAGCACCGCCGGATGAACGCCTTTCCAACTGCGCGTCGCGGGGACAAGATGCGGCAGGCCCGCCTGCCCCGACGGCTTAAACTGGTTCTTGCCTCGTGAGAGGCACCAATCAGCATAGCATAAATGGGGGGTGAAGTCTTTCCCTTTTTCGCCGCGCGAGGTCAGCAGCTTGACAAGTGTGTTCAAAATTGTACGGAAACGATTGCCAGATCATAAGATATTCATGCAAAATAGGTTATAACACATCGGCACTCGCCGGTCGCCAGCGAAAAAGGCCTACAAACTCAGTGCAGTGGCCCATTAATTCGGGTATCATCGTGGCGGTGGAGCCATCAACGGAGAGGGAGAAAATCAATGGTGCATGCGGGATTTGCGACAACCACGTCAGGACTGCGGCGCGACCTTGCGCCGATGAAACTGTTCGAGAAAGCCAAGCGCATCGGAATCTGGAACCCGAGCGAGTTCGACTTCTCGAAGGACAAGGAAGATTGGGCTCGCTTGCAGGACGATGAGCGCGCGGTGTTGGTGCATTTGTCGTCGGTGTTTCAGGCGGGTGAGGAGGCGGTGACGCTCGATTTGCTGCCGCTGATCGCGGCAATCGCGCGCGAAGGGCGCATCGAGGAGGAAATCTATCTGACGTCATTCCTCTGGGAAGAAGCGAAGCATGTGGATTTCTTTCAGCGGTTCCTCACCGAAGTTGCGGGCGTGACCGGCGATCAGAGTCATCTGCACGGGCCGAACTACCGATTTCTTTTCTATGAAACGCTACCGCAGACCATGAACGCGCTGACGACCGATGTTTCACCCGCGGCGCTGGCGAAGGCCTCCGCGACGTACAACATGGTTATCGAAGGCATGCTCGCCGAAACCGGCTACCATGCGTACTTCACCGTGTGCGACCGGTTCAACATACTTCCGACGCAGCGCATGGGCATCACTCACACCAAGCAGGATGAAGCGCGCCACATAGCGTACGGCGTGTACCTGCTTTCGCGGCTCATGGCGGAAGACCCCAGCCTGTTCGAGGTCGTTGAAAGCACCATGAACGAATTGCTCGCGCCCGCGCTCGGTATCATCGACGAGACGCTTGGGAGCTACGATCCCATTCCGTTCGGCCTGAAGGTATCCGACTTCACCGACTTTGCCCTCGGCCAATTCCAGAAGCGCTTCGATCGCATTCAACGCGCGCGCGGCATGTCCCTCGACGAAATCGACCGGGAAACGCACGCGATCATCGAAAGCGGGGACGCGTAGTCTCTGGTTCGTCCGGCAGGACAATAGAGGCAGACGTCTGCCGCGAAGTATTGCCCCTGCCGCCCAGAACTACGGCGAACACGCCGACAAGGAAAACGATCGCGATAACAGAGCAAAACGCAAAGACACCGCTAATCGTAAAGCTTGTGCCTTCCGTCTTGATAGCAAGTGTGTCCTGCGAAATTGGCATTGGTGTGGGCGCGGGTGGTGGTATCGGTGCCGGTGTGACTGCAGCGACCCTATTCGGCGGAGGACTTGCTCCGGGTGCTATCGACCGATTTCCCCTCCAAGTGGGAAACGCCGCGGCCATTTGCTCGACACTTGCGAAGTTCTGCCGCGTCGGTTCCACGTGATACAAGGCGTTCCCGTTCGTGCCGAACTTGCTGTTAATCGCGGTGACGACTTCTTTTGTTGTTGTCGCCATCAATGCATATGGCGAATTGCCTGTCACGGTACAGGCCTCCAAAATCAAGGAACTGTCCGTAAGGCATGCCATTCCACCTGCCGTACCGGAATTATTGCGGAATTCGCTGCGAACTGCGTGCATTGCAGCGGACTGTAGTCGAACCCCGCCACCGACGAAACCTTCGGCTTTGTTGTCGACGAGCGAACAGTCTGAAAGGTTTGCGCTGCCCGAGTAGTAGAAATTGAGGGCTCCGCCTGCGCCACCGGTAGACGTATTGGAACGAAAACTACAGCGCGAGAAATCTGAAGGCGAGCGATGAGCAATCCGGACCGCACCACCGAACCGCCCTCTGTTGTCCGTAAATGTGGTACCTGCAACCGATGCATTGCAGTCGCTGTAAGCAGCAAACCCGCCCCCCCACAGCGCGGAATTAGAGTCGAATTTGCTGTTAACAACCGTGACCCGAGCCCTGCGTACGTACAGTCCACCGCCCCGGCCGCTTGCCCGGTTGTTCTCGATCATACAGGATTCGATGCGCAATCCTCTTTCGGAATTGCCAAACCAGATGCCTGCGCCGCACCCAATTTCTTCCGGGTCGTTGCCGCCAAAGTCACTTCGATTGTTGCGGACGACACATCCGGTCAGAGTAAGGCTGCTCAATCTGGCGTAGATGCCGCCGCCCCCGTTATCCGCGCCACAATTCTCGATTACGCAATTCGTGATTGACATGTCCAGAGAAGTGCAGACTATCCCCGCGCCGTATTTGTGGTACGGATGTTCCGCGTTGGCAAGCCCGTCTCGAATCGTGAATCCGTCCAAGCTCGCACCGTTTGCGCCGAATACGACGTGATAGGCTGCCTGGCCATCGCGGGACGCTTTGCCGGTAATCGTCGTAGTGTATTTTGCGGGATCGCGAGCATCACGAACCGATTCGCTTCCAACAAATCCGCCATACAAAGCAATGCCGGGCTTTAGTACCAGAGCGCCCGTGTTGATATCCGTGTCGACGTGTTTACGGGGCTCGCCATATTCCCCCTTCGCAATCCAGACTTCGCCGCCGCCCGTTGCGTGCGCGGCGTCGATGGCAGGCTGGATCGTTGCGAAAGCGGTGGACCAGGACTTTCCGTCTTGTGGTCCCGCCTGATTCGCGACGTTGACGTACCAGATATCGGCCGCACATGGGAGGGAGAAGGCGGCCAAGGCGGCAACGGCGAGCGCGAAAACGTGCCGAATCCGCATCGCGTGACTCCTTCTGGCCGGGTGGCTAATAGCCGATACAATAGCACACAAGTACCGCGGCGCACGACGCGGTTTTATGCACGGGGGCAAACGTGTATAATCCGGTCGATGAAAAGGACAGCAAGCATGCCGCATTCCCGCACGAAGGCACACGCGGACTAAATGACATTCGACGAATTCGGCCTTGACCCGCGCTGCCTGCGGGTCCTGCATCAGCAAGAGATAGTCACTCCCACACCCGTGCAGGCGCAGGCGATTCCGATTGCGCTTTCCGGACGCGACCTGATTGGCGTCGCGCAGACGGGCACGGGCAAGACGCTTGCGTTCTCGTTGCCCGCGCTGACCCGCCTCGCGTCGCTTCATGTTACGAAGAACAACGTGCTCGTTCTCACCCCGACGCGGGAGCTGGCGGTGCAGGTGCAGCGCGTCGTGGAGCAGTTGGCGAAAGCGATGCACATGCACAGCGTCGCGATTTACGGCGGCATGGGCATGGACAAGCAGACGCAGGACCTGCGCAAGGGGCGTCAGATAATCGTCGCGACGCCCGGCCGCCTGCTCGATCACCTCGGGCGCGGGAATGTCTCTTTCCAGCAACTCCACATCCTCATTCTCGACGAAGCAGACCGCATGCTCGATATGGGTTTCCTGCCGGACATTCGGCGCATCCTGCGCCAACTGCCGCGCGAACGGCAGACGATGATGTTCAGCGCGACGTTCCCCGACGAAATCGCGCGGCTGACGTCCGAGATGATGAACAGCCCCGAGCGGATCAGCGTCGGGCCAATAGCGCGGCCGGTGGACAGCGTGCGGCAACTGGTGTATCCCGTGCGGCCGGAGGACAAGACGCGGCTGCTCCTGAAGATTCTCGAAGAGCAGCAGATTACGTCGGCGGTGATCTTTCTGCGCACGAAGGACCGCACGGAGCGCGTGGGCCATATGCTGCACAAGCGCGGGTTTAACGCGGCCGCGATTCACGGCGACCGTTCCCAGCGCCAGCGCGAGCAGGCGCTGGACGGGTTCCGCAAAGGGAAGTATTCGATATTGGTGGCGACGGACGTTGCCGCGCGCGGTCTCGATATCGAAGGCATCACGCACGTGATCAACTACGATATTCCGCCGACCGCAGAGGACTACATCCATCGGATCGGGCGCACGGCGCGCGCGCAGGCCGAAGGCGATGCAATTACGTTCGTGTGCCCGGCGGACCATACGGCATTGGAGACGATTGAGCGCGCACTGGGGCGCAACCTTCCGCGCGCGGAGTGGGAAGACGCGCCGCCCGTGCTATCGTTGTTTGTCCCGAAGGAATCGGCCAAGGCGAAGCCCGGGCCCCGGCGGCCGGTACGCCGTTTGTTGCGACGGCGTTAGGACGGGCGCCCGTTCGCGGGGAGCAGTTTCCTGGAGCAAACTAGCCGCAACGTCATGCGCCCGGGCGAATGGGCCGCGTTGGCCGCCGTGCTGGCGCTTGCTCTTGGATTGCGTTTGTACCGCATCGGCACCGAATCGATTTGGTACGACGAGTGCATTACGTACATGGGGCTGCATTTCGCCAATCCCATGGACTTCTTTCGCAACGAAGCCACGCACGATCCATCGAGCGTTCCGCTTTACTACGGATCGGCGTTCGTCTGGTACCACCTCGGGTTCACCTCAATCCTGTCGATACGCATGCTATCCGTGGCAGCGGGCATGGCGCTGGTGGCGGGAATCTACTTCTTCGGTCGCAAGCTATTTGGACACGTAGGCGGGCTGACTGCCGCGTTGTGCGTTGCGTGCGCGAAGCTGCACGTGTACCAATCCCAAGAGATTCGCAATTACGCCTTTACGATGATACTCGCGCTTTTCGCGATGTTCGCGCTCTACAAAGCGGCGGTGGAGGGCAAGGATCGGTGGTGGCCGGTCAACGTCGCAGCAAACGTCTTGCTTTCCTACACGCACCTGCTCGGCACAATCCTGCTGTTCGCGCAAGGAGTTTACCTGCTGTCGACACGGCCCCGGAAGGCGCACCACATCGCCCTGTGGACCGCAGCCCATGCGCCGTTTCTCGCCCTTATACCGTTATGGATTCGGCTGATCACAACGGCGGATTTATCGTTTGAGACGAGTTGGATTCCGTTTTCATACAGGCAAAAAGCAGTCCACGCCTACTTCTACTACTTCGCTGGAAGCAAGATGGACACAGCCGACTTGGTGCACCATCTACCGTTTGAGATGGTACCCGTGCCCGAGATACTTGGTTCGATCATGTTAATCGGGGGCGCGGCGTTCGTTGCGTATTGCGTGCGGAGTTGGTGGCGCAAGTGCGCCCCGTTTCCCAGCTTTGCACCGGCAAGCGCGTTGTTTGTGTTGTGCTGGCTGTTTGTTCCGCCTGCGACGTTGTACATCATCGGAAAGTTCATGCACTGCTTTCTCGAACGGTATGTTTCTTACTCGTCGCTCGCACTGTACCTTTGCATAGGGGGCGCGGTCGCGGCGCTGCCGAAGCGGACAATGCGATACGCCGCGCTAGGGGCGCTGGCGCTCGTTTTTGCGGGCAACGCCGTGGACATGGAACGTCCGTTTCGCTACGACACGGCATCGGCGGGTGTTATTCTGCGAGACGAGTACGGGCCGGGAGAATATGTGTATTCGCACAATTACAATATTGGACTGCCGATGCAATTCTACGGCGGCGTGCCGGAAGACATGATTGTGGGCGCCAACGAGTTTCCGGAAATCGAGTCCGACCCGGAACGATGGAAGCTTATCGTTGGCAAAGTCATTTCGGAATCGGCATTGGGCAAGAGATCGTGGGTTTACTTTGAGCACGTACCAGGCAGCTTCGAGCATTCCGTAGTAGACGAATTAGTCGCCCAACACGGGGACGTAAGGGCATCGAAATGGCATTTTGGCGGGAGAAAGTCTATGTATCTTTACCGGATCGAACCGGCGGGTCCGCGAAGCGGCGTTGAATAACAATACCTTCGACTGAATTTGGGCATCGATCCAATCTGGCGGCGTGTTCTATTGGAGCGAATCACGATGCAACCACGCAAGGCTGACGGAGAATGAACCCATGAGACGCTGGATACGTTCGTCTACACCACGCACCCGTATTACCGCTATCGCGATGTTTCTATCGATGCTGGCACACGGTGCCGAGAATCTGCCCGCCTTCAACGCATTGCCGGAGCACAAAGAACTTCCCGATCCGTTCGTGATGATGGACGGTGCGCGTGTGATTACGGCGCAGGAGTGGAACGAAAAGCGGCGGCCCGAATTGAAGCAACTTTTCCAGCATTACATGTATGGCTACGCGCCCGAGCCTGTCCCGATACATTCGGAACTTGAAACGCCGGAGACGGAGATTCTGGGGGGCAACGGCGTGTTGCGGCAGGTCGTGATATCGTTTCCCACCCTGCCCGAGCACGCACCGAGAATTCACCTTGCGCTGTTCCTGCCGAAAGCCGCGAATGGTCCCGTGCCGGTGTTCATTGCGATGAACAAATGCGGCAACTACACCGTGCTCGATGACGAAGCGATTCTGATCGATCCGACGGCGTACGTCCATGATCAATGCCCCGGCCCGCCCGAGACCGCGCGCGGCAAGGACAAGGATTTCTGGTGCGTTCCGTATCTCGTCGAACGCGGGTACGCCTTCGCGACCTATCACGAGAGCAACATCGATCCCGACAAGGACGATTTCACCGACGGCATTCACCCGTTCTTCCCCGATTTGAAGTGCCCGGACGAAAGCCGGTGGGGCACGATCGCGGCATGGGCGTGGGGGATTCAGCGGTGTGTCGATTATCTTGCGAGCGCGCCGGGGATCGACAAAGGCAAAATTTGCGTGACGGGCCACTCGAGGCGCGGGAAGACGGCGCTGCTGGCGGGGGCGTTCGACGAGCGCATCGCGTTGGTCGTACCGCACCAGTCGGGCACGGGCGGCGCCGCGCTGAGCCGCGACAACGATCAGGAAACGGTTGAGCGCATCAATCGCGTGTTTCCGCATTGGTTCAATGATGTGTACCCGAAATTCGGCAGCGGAAACGAGGCGAAGCTGCCGATGGACCAACATTTGTTGATGGCGCTCGTCGCGCCGCGGCCATTGCTCGACACGATGGGCCTGCAGGACAAGTGGGCCAACTACGATAGTTCGCTGCGCGCGATTCACGCTGCTGCGCCCGTATGGGCTTTGCTTGGCGGGAAGGGCATGGTGGGCGATGGCGTATTGACGGACCCGCAGGAAGTCGCCAAGGAAAATGCGGGATCGTTGTTGCAGTACCGGCGCGATACCAAACACACTATGGATCAGGGCTACTGGAAGGCAATCCTGGACTTTGCCGATATTCAGTTCGGCCGTGTAAGCGCGGTGCGGTGATGAGTGGACTATTAGTCTTGGAACCAATGCCGCTGCTGAGGCACTTGGGAGGGTTGCGCATTTTGCACCCTATTCCGCCGTAGCCGCAGCAGTTCCTGTTCGGCCGCTCGCGTGGTCTCCTCCCTTCGCTTTTCTTCGACCTTGAGTGATTGGAATGTCTTTAGCGGTTCCACGAATTCGATTCCTTCAGGCCGAGCCGGCAGGTCCGCATCGGCCCACAGCGCAAGCTTTACAAAGCTCACGCTACCATCGAGCCACAATACGTTTCCGCCGCCGGGGACGTGATTGAACGAGGGGCCCGAATCGCGATACTTGCCGTAACCCGACATCGCCAATTCCGCCAGACCTCGCTGTAAGTCAGCGTCCGCGGGCATCATCAAGTCCCACATCACGGGCCATTTCGGCAGGCCCCTCGGGGGCGGCGGCAGGACGATAGGTGCTGTTGTGTACGCGCCGAAATAGTCGTAGCTCTGGCGCAAGCTACCTTCGATGTCAGGTAGTGCCGTCATAGGCGGTTCTGGGTCCTCGTCCTTCCTGTTTCGGCGATTTCCCGTGTTTGGGTCCGACGGGCACGCAAAGACGTCGCGATCGGTCAGGCAATCCCTGGAGAAACCGACCAGGCAATCTGCGTTGCCCGCGCCGCCGCTCCACGGCAGGATGCCCTCGTTTTCCTGGGCATACATGTGCAGCGCGATGCCGAGTTGCATGAGGTTGTTTGCGCAGCTTGCGCGGCGCGCGGCCTCTCTCGCGCGCGCGAGCGCGGGTAGCAGGATTGCCGCGAGTATCGCGATAATCGCGATGACGGCGAGCAACTCGATGAGGGTGAACCCGCGCGGTTTTGCCGGTGTCGCATTCATCTTCGCGGTTCCTCCCAGCGCACGACGCGGACTCCCGCGGGCGTGAGGGCGAACTCAGCGGCGACGGTAACGGGCGCCGGGTCTTCGGCCGATTGCCGCGCCGAAGACCTCACGTCGTATCGGTCCGCCGTCGCGCCTTGCCTCACCTCGACCGAAACCTGGCCCTTGCCAAGCGCAAATGCAGATTCGCCGCGGAAATTCGGGTCGGCCCGCAGCATGGCGGCGGCCTTGTGGATGCCGGCCTCTGCCAGCGCCAGGTTCTCCATCCGATTCACGGCGCGGTTCGACTCCGTAACGTTGCGGTTGAGCAGCGTGACGAACGCCGAGGCCAGAATCGTGAGGATGATCATGACAACGATGACCGCGAGCAGCGCGGAGCCTTCGCGATATCTGCTATTGCGAGGTCTCATGGTGCGCCTCCATCGACGCGGAAGGCAGCGACCAACACGCGAAGATTGGTTTTGTCTTCGGGGGCTTTTCGCGGTGCGCCGGTGACGTGCATCGTCACGCGACGCGCGGATTCCACTGGCATTGAATCAAACTTGAACCGGACCGTTGCATCGATCGGATACGCTGTTGCGCGTCCGACACGCCACACGCCGTTATCCAGCACCAATTCCCATATCGCCGGTTTGCCTCCGGCCATGCCAACGACGACCGGCCCGTCGGGCGTATCGAGCACGACCTGCGCGCCGCCGGTACTGGTCTCGCCCGCGGCTGGAAGCACCCGTGACGCGTGTCGGACTGTTCGCGAGAAATCGCGCGAGAACTGCGCGAACGCCTGTTGGCGCATGGCGCGGTCCGTTGCGAGCGACGCGACACGCGTCGTTTGAATAAACGTAACCACGCACAGATTGAGCATGATCACGGAGATGGTGGCGAACACCAGCATCTCCCATAGCGTGAATCCATCGCTGCCGTTCGTGCGAGGCGAAATCATGGCAACGCCTCCGCGACCAGCGTCGTTACCGAGCGTTCCGCGCGCCGGCCATACTCCGTAATCCAACGGATAGAGACTTCAACCTGTTTCAACCCCGGAGTTCCGTCCGGCGCAGCGGCAATGACGACCTTCGTATCGGCGAGGTGGAGCATTTGTTCGAGGGCCGGGTCAACTGTCACGAAGGCGCGCGTGCCGTCCGCGAGTATCGCGTACGGCGTGGAGCGCACCAGTTCCAATTCGTTCAGCACCGCCTGCGATGCGATCGCCGATTCGTCGATCGTGCGCATGCGGTCCAGGCCGAACTGGAAAAGTCTGACGATTCCGAAAATGCCGACGACGAGCACAAACATGGCGGTCGTCAATTCCAGAAGCGTGAAGCCCTGCTGCGACCGTGTACGTCGTTGGACTTGTATCGCCCGCATGGCGTTACCCTCCAGCCTGGGGCAGCACACGCTTGAGTTCTTCGAGCGTCGTGACGCCGTCCCGCACGCACTGCGCGGCGGCATGCGCGAGGGGGCGCATGCCCGACGCAAGCGCGGCGTCGTGCAGTTCGCTCGTGCGCACGCGCGCGAGCACCCGCTCCGCAAACGGTTCATCCACGCGCAACAATTCGCCGACGGCGGTGCGCCCTTTGTAGCCGATGCCCTGACACGCGTCACAACCGCGGCCGCGGCGGAAGGGGCCGGCGAAATCGGCCAGGCCGTATGCGGCAACGAGACCCGGTTCGGGCTCGTACGGTTCGGCGCAATTTGGACAAACCATGCGCACGAGCCGTTGCGCAAGCACGCCGGAAACGGACGACGCAGCCAAATACGGTTCGACGCCCATATCGAGCAGACGCGCGAAGACGCCCGCCGACGTGCCGCTGTGTATCGTGCTGACGACAAGATGGCCGGTGAGGCCGGCCTGGATCGCGGTTTGGGCGGTTTCCGCGTCGCGCACTTCGCCGACCATGATCACTTCGGGGTCCTGGCGCAGCAAGGATCGCAGGGCTGCCGCAAACGTCAGGCCGTGGTGCGGCGCGATTTCCGTTTGTGACACACGCGGAATGCGGCGTTCGACCGGGTCTTCGATGGTGACGACGTGCGGTGCGGGCGATCGTCGTGCGAGGATTTCGTGGAGCAGCGCGTAAATCGTCGTGGTTTTGCCGCTCGAACTGGGGCCTGTCAGAAAGATTGCGCCGTGTGGCCGTTCGATCAACGCGCGCAGTTCGCGTACAAGCGCCGTGTCAAACCCTAAGGCATCAAGGTCGAGGAGCGCGCCCCCGCCATCCATGATGCGCAACACGATGCGTTCGCCGTTCACGGTAGGAAACGCCGACACGCGAATTACGCGTCCGCACCGCGTCGCATCCGCGTCGATGCGCCCGTCCTGCGGCGTATCTTTATGGTACGTGACCATGCGCGCGACGATTTTGATGCGCGCGACGATGCGGGCGTGGTGGACTTTTGGCACGCGCGCCACGTCGTGCAGGATGCCGTCGATGCGGAAGCGCATCGCGGTGCAATCGTCCCACGGCTCGAAGTAGACGTCCGTAGCGCGAAGTTCGACGGCGCTGGCCAATGCGGCATCGACCGCGTCCACGGCGCCCGTTTCCTCGGACGAATCGAGCATGGCAGCGAGGGCGCGCTCGATCTCGGCGAAGCCGGGACCGCCAGCCCCGTTTTTCTCTATCACGCGTAGGTGCGGCATGCGATTAAATCCCGTGAGTTGCTAGATCACGTTGATTAGCGTATCGCTTATCGCGATGAGCGAGGCGAATATCCCGCCGTACAAGGCCAGCGCTACCGCGCCGAGGCCCAACACACCAATAGGGCCGGCGATATCCAATGTCATGCGAATGTTCGACATGACCTGCTGCCGGTACAAGGTGTGCAGGTGCCCCGCCGCGCTGTCCAGTTTTCCGGACGCCTCGCCCAGCGCCAGCATGGTGACGAACGACCGGGGAAACGCGCGTTCGGCGCGCAAGGCATCGGACAGTGTGTAGCCCTGCTCGACGCGGGCGCGCGCGCGCAGCAACGCGCGGCGGAGTCCGTCCGGGATGTCCAACTCGGCGCAATCGCGGAGCGCGTCGTTGATCGGCACGTTTGCGGCGGCGAGCCGTTCGAGTACCGCGCACACGGCGGCCAAGTGGCCCTTGGCGGAGATTTCGCCCACGATCGGCAGCGGGGCAAGAAGCGGTGCGAATACGCGATGGAATCGAATGCGCTCTTCGCCCGAGACACGCCGCACCCACTTCAGCACCAACAACCCCGCGCATGCGAGAATTACGATATAGACGTGGCCTCGAGTAACGGAATTCGTCAAGCGATCGATTGCGATAATGACAGCGGGGAGCCGTGCGCCGAATTCGCGAAGCACCTCGCCAAACGCCGGAACGATGTAGGTGAACAAGAAAGTCGCGATGCTCAACTGAATGGCAAGGACGGCGCCGATGTAGGCAAACCACCCACTCACGCTCTTGGTGAATTGCTGGGAAGTGGCGAGGTGTTCGCCCGCAGCCGACAGCGAGTGTTCCAGCGTGCCCGTACTTTCGCCCGCGCGGATGAGGTCCACGTACCATTTGGGGTAAAAGCGCGGGCATTGTTCCATCGCATCGGCCAGGCGCATGCCGGAGGATAAGTCGTCGCTCAACGCGATCATTGCCTGGGTCAATTTCAAGGACGGTCCGTCCGCAATTGCGCGTTCGAGTCCGGTTACCAGCGGGGCGTTGCAGCGGACGATCGCGTTGAGTTGCGACGTCAGCAGCGCCAGGTTTCGCCGCCATGCGGCTCGCGTCCAGAACAGCGGCCCCGGCCAATTGCGCCGCCGCCGCAAATACAAGTTGCGCCGCGAAACGCCGGTGGCCAGGTCGACGTCGAATAATATGCGCCGCCAGTTCATTGCCCGCTCATTACATTCGCCAACGTGAAGATTGGCAAGTAGAGGGACAGAATTACGGAAACGACAATGAGCGCCATCGCGCACAGGATCGCCGGCGTAAGCACCGACAACATGACGCCGCTGACGCGCGAAAACGTTTCGTCGTAGCTCTTTGCCAGATCGAGAAAGGCCTGATCCATGTCGCCGCGCTCTTCGCTGACCTGCAACAACCAGCAGAACAGGCCGCTGAAGTATCCTGTCGATTCGAAGGCCTGAGAGAGGCGCATGCCGTTGCGGACGGAATCGGCGGCGTCGCGCGCGGCGGCTTCAAGCACCGTGTTTCCACAGGTCGCGGACGCGAGCGCGATGCTTGTGTCCATGGGCGCTTTGCTGGAAAGCAGGATTCCCATCGAGCGGCAAAACCGTGCCATGGACACCGAGTTGAACGCGTGACCGATGCCCCACACCTTGAGCCGCAACCAATCGCCGACGTAACGCCCCTGTTCTGTGCGCGCCGCAAACGATACCGCCACGATAACGACACAAACCGAAGCGAGAACGGCGCCGAAGTTGAGCCGGATAAATTCGCTCGTGTTCAACCAGAACATGGTGAGCGCCGGGAGTTTCGCGCCAAAGTCCCTAAAGACATCCGCGAACTGCGGAATCGTATAGGTCAACAAGTACGTCATCATCATCGCCATCATCACGAGGGCGACAACCGGATAGGTCATCGCCTCGCGAAGGCGGGAGCGCAGCGCGACCATTTGCGCGGTGTACCCGGCGCAGAGTTGAAGTATTGCAGGCAGGTTGCCGGTTTCCTCCCCGGCGCGAATCGCGGCGATGTACACCGGAGGCACGGCGCCCCGGTGGCGTTCCAGCGAATCGCTCAATGACTTGCCGGACTGTAACGCCGAGTGCAAGTCGTCTACGACGTTCTTGAGCGCGCCGCGCCGAAGCTCCTTGCCAATCGCTTCCAGCGCGGGGGCGAGCGGCAATCCGCTTCGCGTAAGCGCGATAAGCTGCGTGTTCAGGAACTCGACGTCCTCCCACGAGACGCGACCGCCTCGAAACAAGAATTCGCGTGCCGGTTCCGCCGGCTCGACCGAACTGACTTGCAGGCCCTGTTCCTCGAGTATCGCGGTGACGCGCCGGGCCGACGCCTCGTCCATGGTCCCGTTCGAGGCCTGGCCGTTCGCGTCAACAGCTTTGTAGCGATAGAGCGGCATGATTTCCTGACTCCCGCGGTGCCCGCGGACATTCGTCCCGCCGCCAACGCGGCGACACACTTCGTGGACACACCCATGTAGACAATGACGGTTGGGAGGGGAAGCGATCAGCGTGGCGCACGCGTGTCAGGGAAAGAGTTGTTCGACGGCCCCGAGCGCCGAGGCGCCACTGAGCGGTCCGCGCGAGATTTCAAGAGCGCGCTTTACGAAGGGACCGCTCACTATGGGAACTTGCAGGCTTTCGCCTGTCACCAGCTCACTGTTGGCCGATACGTCCCGCAAATCGCGCATGACGTCGCCCGCATTTCGCGCGGCCGGGGCGGTGATTACGAGTACTGCAATGACGGCAGCCAAGGCCGCCGCACGCGCTCCAATGGTGCGCCAACGCCAGCCTCCGCTTACCGTAATGTCGCGCATGGGTATTTCGCCCGAGCGGATGCGCGCCATCAGCCCATCAAAATCGTGTGTCGGATACGGATGCGCAAGCACGCGTTCGCTCGCGGCGAGGAGTTCGCATATGTCCTCGAGTTCCTTCTGGCACGACGGGCAGCGGGACGTATGCACTTCGACGCACAGCCGCTCGGTAACGCGGGCATCGCCGATCGCGTAATTAATCAACATCTTACGAATTCGCACGCACTGCATTTCGTTACAACTCCGAACCGCCGGCGGTCATATCGCCAGCATATCTTTCAGCGCGTCGCGCAGCCGCTTGAGGGCAAGCAGCTTGCGCGAGCGCACGGTATTCACCGGGCACTGCATCACGGTCGCAATATCTTCCAATGACATGCGTTGCATGACGCGCATTACAAATACCATTCGCTGCTCCTCAGGCAGCGCGTCGAGCGCAGTTAGGATGTGGCGCTCCAACTCCTCGCTCGCGGCCGCCTCGTCCGGCCGGAACGCATCAAGTGCGACAAGCGAGTTCTCGACGTCTGCCCAGTCCGCGGCCTTGCCGAGTTTCCAGACCTTGCGCGAGCGGCGGCAGTGTTCGAGCCAGATGTGGCGCGCGAACGAGAACAGGTACGCGGGAAACGACCCGGTGGCCGCGTACCGCTGGCGGACATGCCAGATTCGGGCGAAGGTATCGCCGGCCAACTCCTCGGCGACTTGGGGGTCGCGGCTCATTGCGAAGAAGAAGTCGAGCAGCTTCCGGTTATACCGGCGGTACAATTCCGCGAAGGCGGATTCGTCCCCTTGACTGACGTACCGCATCAGCGATGTGTCGAGCATTGTCTGCACTCGCTCACACTCCCGCAGTTCGCACCCGCGTCCTCTGGAGTCAGCCCGAAACGTGTAGCCGCATCGGCGCCCGAGTTTTTCCCGTCTCAATTGGCCAAACGCCCGGGGGAAAGACGCCCATGCGCCCGTGACGCTCCCGCTCGGGATCGCATTCCCCAGAATCATTATGGCGCCAAACCGCTCGATCGATCACCTGCGAAATATAGGCGAGAGTTTATGCCGTGGCAATTCGGACGGTCTCAAAGGCCAAGGACATCCGCTTTCGTCTCATTGAGCCGCCCGGTGGTGGTACGAATTATGTCGTCTCCGTGGCCGGCTTCGGCGAGCGCCGCGCCAAGGTGGGAAACGAACGCGTCGAAATGGCGTTCGGAGAGTCCGGACTCCACCGAGGCGCTGTGGGCGGCACGGAGCTCGATGCCCGAACGGCGGACGGGGCCGCCGCTGATGGTCTGGAGGAATGCGCGAAACTTGTTGTGCTGTTGCGCCATATCCAGCCCGTCGAAGAAGGGGCGGAGTTCCGGGTCCGCTAGTACGCGGCGGTACATGGCCTCCACCAGACTGTCGAGGCCGGTTTCGCCGCCCAGCGCGTAGTACAGGGATTCCATACAGCCCCTTCATTGCCCCATTCTCACGACACGGGGCAAGAGTAATGATACGACGAAAGCGATGTTTTCGCTAGTGGTTTAGCCTGCTTGCTTTACGGACTCTTCGGCAGACGTGGGGAGGGGCGATTGACGGGCGGCAGCGCAGACCCGCATGATAGCCCACACTTTTCCGCAGTCCGTGGTACACGAAAGGAAATCGAAATGGCGAAGGGTGGCGTGCGCCGTATGCTGCGCTGGTTCGGCTGGCTCGTCGCGGGCGCGGCGTTGGTCTTGGCGTGTGCCGCGGCCAATGTCATCTGGTTTAAGCCGTTTTCGATAGACGTCTTCTTCGAGCGCGTGTTCATCGGATACGTGCTTCAAGACCCGGAAATGCTCACGGACCTGCGCCTGCTCGAACAGTTCGGGATTACGTCGCACAATGCGAAGCTTACGGACGCGTCGCCGGCCTTCGACCAGAAGATGTGGGAGAAGGGCAAGCGCGATTTGGACACGCTGCGCAAGTACGACCGCGCCGGCTTGTCGGTGGAGCAGCAACTTTCCTTCGATATTCTCGAGTGGTATCTCGACGATGCCGCGCGCAGTAAGCCTTTTCTGTACTACGACTATCCCGTGAACCAGATGTACGGCGTGCAGAACGACTTGCCGACGTTCATGGCGATGAAGCACCAGGTGCACACCGTGCACGACGCGGATCAGTACATTACCCGTCTCACGAAATTCGGAGATAAATTCGACGGCGTGATCGAGGGATTGAAGCTACGGGAAAGCATAGGCGTCACGCCGCCGAAGTTTGTGCTGGGTAAAGTGCTCGACGAAATGGCGGGCTTCAAAGGCAAGGCGCCGACGGAAAACATTCTGTACACGTCGCTCATTGAAAAGGTCAGCAGGGCCGGCGCGATTGCCGACGCGGACAAGAAGGACATCTGTGTACGCGCGGAGGCGGCCATTGCCGAGCACGTCTATCCCGCGTACGACAAGCTTGCGGCGCAACTGACCGATATGCAGTCGCGCGCGACGGACGATGACGGCGTGTGGAAATTTCCGGACGGCGACACGTATTACGCGTACGTGCTGCGCAGCATGACGACCACCGACATGACGCCGGAGGAAGTGCACACGCTGGGTCTCGCGGAAGTCGAGCGCATTACCGCGGAGATGCAGGCGATCCTCGACGGGATTGGGCGAACCGGGAAGCCGGTTGCGGAATTAATGCGCGAACTCCAGAACGACCCGCAGTTTCACTATCCCGACTCGGACGAGGGGCGCGCGCAATGCATCAAGGATTACCAGGCGATTATCGACGAGATAAACAAGGGCCTCGGCGACTCGTTTGACGTCCGGCCGAAAGCAGGCGTCGAAGTGCAGCGCATTCCCGAGTTTCGCGAGCAAGGATCGGCGGGGGCATATTACGAATCGCCCGCGCTTGATGGTTCGCGTCCGGGCGTTTTCTTCGCGAACTTGCGCAACATGAAGGAAGTGCCAAAGTGGGGAATGCGCACGCTCGCGTACCACGAGGCGATTCCCGGGCACCATTTCCAACTCGCAATCCAACAGCAGGTCGAGGGCCCGACGTTTCGCCGCGTGATTCCATTCACAGCATTCGCGGAGGGTTGGGCGCTTTACGCGGAGCGGCTCGCGTGGGAGTTGGGATTCGAGGACGACCCCTACGCAAACTTGGGGAGGTTGCAGGCGGAACTGTTTCGCGCGGTGCGCCTGGTGGTCGACACGGGAATTCACCAGAAGCGCTGGACGCGCCAGCAGGCCATCGACTACATGATCGCCAACACCGGAATGGGCGAGCAGGAAGTGACCGCGGAGATCGAGCGTTACATTGTCATGCCCGGCCAGGCCTGCGCGTATAAGATCGGCATGATGAAAATCCTCGAACTGCGAGAAAAAGCCAAACAGGAATTGGGCGACCGTTTTACACTGAAGGAGTTCCACAACGCTGTCATCGGCAATGGTTCGATGCCGATGGAAGTGCTGGAGAAAGTTGTTGGCCGCTACATTGACGCACGGAAAAGGGCTGCGTAATAGAGCGATTTAAGAAATGACGTAGGCGGTGTGTCCTGCAGGTTTCGGTGCGAATCGAGTGTGCCATTAAGATTACGAGCACGAGCACGAAAATACAACTACGTAATATCTCAAATCGCTTTGGCCATCGCGGGATTCTCGGAAGCGAGCGAAAAACAGGGATTTCAAGCCCGCGGTTGGTGCAAATTGAACACGGGATGTTCAATTTGCACGTTCGAGGACACACGCTACAACTTCATCTTCCTAAATTGCCACTCGGGAATCGCACGGATGATGAGCATGATGTAGCGCCAGAACCAGGGAACGTAGGCGACGCTCTTCCTGGACTCGATGGCGCGGTGAATCGCGCGCGCGGCCTGTTCCGGCGTGGCCACAAGCGGGCCGGGCAGCGGCAGGCCCCAGGTCATCTTGGTATCCACAAAGCCCGGCTTGATTGTGATGACATGAACGTTCGAGGGATAAAGCCGGTTGCGGAGCCCCTGCAGGTAGGCCGACATGCCGGCTTTCGACGCGCCGTAGATATAGTTCGATTGGCGGCCGCGATCGCCCGCCACGGACGAGATGCCCGCGATGAACCCGCGCCGCGCCGACTCGAGATGCACCGCGAACTTTTCGCAAATCGACATCACAGCGGTAATGTTCACGTCAACCGTTTTGCGCGCGATATCGAACTTCGATTGTGCGGCGGACTGTTCGTCCATGAACCCGAAACCGAGGACGATCCCGTCCAGCACCGCGCCCGCGTCGCGGACGCATTCGTCCACAAATGCGGCATGCGTCCCGAACGCCTCCGCCTCGACGTATTTCGCGATGACCTTGACGTTGTACCGCACCTCGAGATCGGATGCGATTGCGTTTGTCTCCTCGATGTCGCGTGACGCGACAATCAGGTCGTGGCCGCCACGGGCGAACTCGGCCGCAAGCGCGCGCGAAATGGCGGAGGTGACACCCAGCACGATGACCGTGCCCGGCCCGCTCACGGGCGCTGCAGTGGTGGTAAGCGCGACGGAATTGCTCATGGTTCGATCGGTCCGTCCACGATGCCGCAGCGCCGCGCGAGACGCGACGACAGTTTGCCCGAGGGATCGAGCTTCGCCTTGATTGCCTTGAATTCGTCGAGCCGCGGGTACATTGCCGCGAAGACTTCCGCGCGGGTTGTTGCGTCCTTCGCCGTGTACAGGCGGCCGCCGTGTTTGACGACGAGGTCGTCGCATTCGGTGAGGAAGGGAATCAGTCCGCTCTTGACCGGAATGTCGAGCGTCAGCGTCCACCCGTCAATCGGGTGGGACAGCATTCCCTTGCTTCCGGGGCCCATCCGCTTCAGGACGGCGAGAAACGATGCGCGGCCCGACTCGCTCAGTTTTTCGAGGAGCTTCACCAAACCTTCGACGCCGTCGTGGGGAAACGTTGCCTGGTACTGCGCAAACCCGTCTTTGCCATATCCGCGGTTCCAGTTGTGGATGGCGTCCAAGGGGTAGAAGTACTTGTCATAGTCGATGATTAGCCCCTGCTTCGAGGGGTGAATTGCGTAGAAGAGCGAATTGAACGCGCCGATGGACAAGGAATTCAGCAGAAACCCCGGCAGGTTAAACGGTACGTTCTTTTTCAGCTTCCTCGGGATGGTGAGGGCATGCCCATACTGCGCCGGCAGGTCCTTCCCGGCGATATGATCGCCGGACATGAGGACGGAGCGTCCCAGTTTCTTCCCTTTGGAAAGGCAATCCACCCACGCGACGGAATATTTGTACTGGTCATCGGTTTCGCGAATCGCAGTGAGCGCCGCGTCGATGTTCGCGCACTGGCGGTAGTCCACTTTGATGTACGCGCTCGAGATGGGCTGCAGTCGAATCGTGGCGGTCAAAATGATGCCTGTCAACCCGATGCCGCCGATAGTCGCCCAGAACACGTCCTCATTTTCCCGCGCACTGCAATTCAGGAGCATGCCGGTGGGTGTCAATAACGTGAACCGATTGACGTGCTCGCCAAACGAGCCGTCCACGTGGTGGTTCTTGCCGTGCACGTCGTTCGCAATGGCGCCGCCCACGGTGACAAACTTCGTGCCCGGTGTTACGGGCAAAAACCATCCGCGCGGCACAAACGTTTCGAGAATCTCTTCGAGACTGACGCCCGCTTCGCAATCGAGCACCCCGGCCTTCTCGTCGAACGCGATCATCCGATTCAGGCGCGTCGTGTTTATGACGCCGCCTCCCGGATTGACGGAGACGTCCCCGTAGCTGCGGCCCAGTCCGCGCGCAATAAAATGAGGCTGATCGGTATCCGCGAGAATCTCAGCGATACCGCGCCGCTTCTCGGGACGATACACGGCGCACTCGACGCGCGGCCAACCGCCCCAACCCGCAATGCGCTGTTTTACGAACGACGGCAACGCGATGCTTCCTTGTGCATGAATTCCCCCAGCGGGTCAATTATAGGGGCTGACGGTCTTACCGCAAAATGCTTACGCCCTTGATGCGCGCGTACGTAGTCTGGCCGACGGCGAGTTGAAGGTGGTCCCACGATCGACGGGTGATCATCGACAGGATGACGGTGGAATCCCCGTCGTCATCCGCCGGCACGAGCTCCAGCAACACGTGTCCCGCCGACAGTTCGGTAACCGCGTGAATCCGCACGGGGAGCTGGTTGACGATGCTGCTTTGTTCGTCGATGGTCTTGCCGATGCTGACGTCGCGCGCCGCGATTTGAACGCGTACGACGCCGCCGATTTCCGTGCCGATGCGGCCTGACCACAGCGGTCCAAACTGTGTCTGCAATCGTGTCAGGTGGTACGTATCGTCGTGATCGAAGACCGGCGCATCGAGTACGGAAAATGGATCGCCGTCCGCCGACGCGCAGACTGCGGGCAGCAGGTCGTGTATGGGGCCGATTTTCGAGATGCGCCCCGCGTCGATGAGTATCAGCGTGTCGGCAATGCGCGCGATTTCGCGCAACGCGTGGCTTACGTAGATGACCGGGATAGAAAGCTCGCGGTGGAGCCGGTCGAGGCACGGGATGATTTCGGCGCGGCTCGCTTCATCGAGCGCGGAGAGCGGCTCGTCCATTAGCAGTAGCTTGGGGCTGCTCATCAGCGCGCGCGCGATGGCGACACGCTGGCGCTCGCCGCCGGACAAGCCGCCGGGCATGCGCTCGAGCAGTTCTGCAATGCCGGTCCATTCGACTGCGTCGCGAAACTGAATCGCGCGCTCCCGCCCGGCGATTCGGTGGTAGCCGTAGAGGACATTTCGGCGCACCTTCATGTGGGGAAACAGGCCCGGTTCCTGAAAGACATAACCGATTCCGCGCCTGTGAACAGGAACGAAAATCCGCTTTGAGTCGTCTTGCCAGATTTCGCCGCCAATCGAGAGGTACCCGTTTTTGGTTTGCTGCAAACCAGCGATACAACGCAGCAGCGTTGACTTGCCCGCGCCACTGGGGCCGAATAGGCCGGTAACGCCCCTCGACGGCGCGGTGAACTCGGCGTTCAGCGCGAATGCGCCTTGCATCACGTGGAATCGCGCGTGGATGCCGCTCATCGGGAGGGCGCATCCGCCCGTCGGTTCAGGGCGTAGACGAATACAAAGACCACGAACGCAAATGCGAGCATCATCGCGGACAGCACATGCGCCTGTGGGTAGTCAAGCGCCTCGACCGAATCGTAGATCGCGATCGAGATGACACGGGTCCGCCCGGGGATGTTGCCGCCGATCATCAGCACAACGCCGAACTCGCCGACGGTGTGCGCAAACCCCAGTGCGGCGGCGGTTATGAACCCGCGACGCGCCATCGGCACGGCAACGGTGCGGAAACGGTCCCAAGGCGACGCGCCGAGGGTCGAGGCGACCTCGAGTGGCCGGTTGCCGGCGGCCATTAACGCGTTCTGTATCGGTTGTACGACGAACGGCAGCGAATACAGGACCGAGCCGATCACGAGTCCCCAGAACGAAAACACCAGGCGCGGACCGCCCCACGTTTCCCAGAGTCCGCCTACGGGGCCATTGGGTCCGAGAAGGAATAGGAGGTAGAAACCCAACACCGTGGGCGGGAGGACCAGCGGCATCGCGACGAGCGCTTCGACGACAATGCGCGCGCGGCTGTGCGTGCGCGCAAGCCACCATGCGAGCGGTGTGCCCAGGGCGAGCAGAATGACCGTGGTCACCGCCGCGAGTTTGACCGTGAGTACGATCGGCGCCAAATCGAGCTCGTGCATCACCGGAGCTCACTTTGCGGCGACATGTGGCTTTTCGACCGCGTATCCATACGACTCAATGATGGCGATGGCGTCCTTCGAGCGAAGAAAGTCAAGAAAGGTCTTCGCCGTGCTGTTGTCATTTCCGTTGCGCAGGAGGCAGGCATCCTGCCGGATAGGCGCGTGCAAGCGGTCAGGCACAAGCCAGAAACTCATTGCGTCGAGTCTCTTGACCTGCGCGTACGCGACGAACCCCGCTTCCGCGCCACCGCTGTCAACGAACTGAAGCGTTTGCGAGATGTTCTCGCCGGTCACGATGCGATCGGCGTACGCGCCGGCCATGCCAAGGCCGCGAAGCGCTTCCATTGCCGCCGCGCCATACGGTGCGGTCTCCGGATTGGCGATAGCAAGATGCTTAATTGGTCCCTTGGTTAGTACGCCCTCGTTGACGGGCGCGAGCCCCCTCGTTGACGGGCGCGAGCCCCGGCGCGTACAGCGCCAGCCGCCCAATCGCATAGGTAAACCGCTGGGAGTCGTCGGCCAACCGATCCTTGATCAAGAGATCGACATGCGCGGTGTCCGCCGAAAGGAGAACGTCGAAGGGTCCGCCGTTTTTGATCTGGGCGACCAACTTCCCCGTAGACCCCGCGCTTGCCTTCACGACATGTCCTGTCGTCTTTTGAAAAGCCCGTGACAACTCATCGAGGGGGACCGCGAAGTTCGATGCCACGGCGACGTAAACCAGTTTGTCCGCGGGGGCGTCCGGGAACGCGTTCGACGCCACGAATATGCAGATCGCGGAGGCACAGAGTAGTGGCAGACGAAAGTTGCGCATATCGCGTGTAGTGTACTCGGGTTAACGGCGATTGTCAGCCGTTTCGGCGCGGTCCGGGCGCGCCGTGTGACAGGCCCGAACCATTCGTGTATGATCGCGTCGTGCAGCCTGTCCGAAACACGCACGACGAGTCGGAATTGGGCCTGACACCCGGCAGACAATGTGATGCCGAGTTCCGATTCGGCCCCGCGATTTGGGCCCAAACGAGGAAGGTATGGAATCCACACGCAGCGGGTTGGGCGCATCCCACGAGCCCAACAGTCTGAGCCTCGCATTCGTCGAGGGACTCTACGAAGATTTCCTGCGGGATCCCGCGTCCGTGCCGCAGGAGTGGCGCGTCTACTTTCAGGGGCAAAATGGCGGACCCGTTGTCGCGCCCGCGGCCTTTCACGAGGCGCCGCTCGCGCCGGTGCGCGGCAAGGCGCAACCGTGCCCGGTCTGCGGGCGCGAGGGAGAGGCAGCCGCGATTCAGCACCGGGTCGACATGCTCATTCGCAACTACCGCGTGTTGGGCCACAAGATCGCGCGCATCGATCCGTTGAACATGCCGCGGCCGCGGCAGCCGGAACTCGATCCCGGGTTTCACGGATTCACGCCCGAAGACATGGACACGCTGTTCGACGCGGGCAGCCTGTCGCCGCTTGGCGAGCCGTTGAAGCTGCGAACGATTATCCAACGGCTGCGCAGCACCTATTGCCGGTCGATCGGCGTGCAGTTCATGCACATCGACGACCTGTCCATCCGCGACTGGCTGTGTCAGCAGATTGAAGGCACCGCCAATCGCACGGAGCTGAGCCGCGAGCAGCAGTTGCGCATCCTCACGCGCCTGACCGACGCGGTAATTTTCGAAGAGTTCATCCAAAAGAAGTTCGTCGGCGCGAAGCGGTTTTCGCTTGAAGGCGGCGAAAGTCTAATTCCCCTGCTCGAACTCGCAATTGAAAAGGCCGGCGACCACAAAGTCGACGAGATCGTAATCGGCATGGCGCACCGTGGCCGGCTGAATGTACTCGCCAACATCATGGGCAAGAGCCCGCGCATTATTTTCCGCGAGTTCGAGGACAAGGACGCCAGCCTCATCGGCGACGTGAAGTACCATCTTGGCCATCACACGGAATGGGTCACGCATTCGGGCCACAAGGTGCACCTCGCGCTCGCGTTCAATCCGAGCCATCTGGAATTCGTGAACCCCGTCGTGCTTGGCCGGACGCGCGCGCAGCAGGACCGCATCAACGACATCGAACGGCGCAAGAGCATGGCGCTGTTGATCCATGGCGACGCGGCGTTTGCGGGCGAGGGCATCATTCAGGAAACGCTCAACCTGTCCGAGCTCGAAGGCTACACGACGGGCGGCACGCTGCATATTATTCTGAACAATCAAATCGGCTTTACGACGAATCCGTCGGAAGGACGCTCGAGCGTATATGCGACAGACGTCGCCAAGATGCTCCAGAGCCCAATCTTCCACGTCAACGGCGAAGACCCGGAAGCCGTGGCGCAGGTCATCGAAGTGGCGATGGAATATCGGCGCCGGTTCCGGCGCGACGTCGTTGTGGACATGTACTGTTACCGCCGGCGCGGGCACAACGAGGGCGACGAGCCCGCGTTCACTCAACCGGTCTTGTATCGCCACATTGCGAAGCGCCAGCCGGTGCGCGAGGCGTATCTCGAGCACATGCAGAAGCTGGGCTCCGTTACGCGCGAGGAAGCCGAAGAAATCGCGGTGCGACGCCGCGAGATGCTCGAAGCGGAATTGACCGTTGCGCGCAGCGGCGAGGCGCCGCGTCCGGTCAGCGCGTTGCGCGGCATCTGGGCCAACTACCAGGGCGGTCCCGACCGCGACGTGCCCGACGTCGACACCGGCGTCGAGATGGACATCCTGCAGGACCTGCTGATCTCGCAATCCAAAGTCCCGCCTGACTTTCGTCCGCACCCGAAGATAGAACGTATCCTCGAATCGCGCGCGGAGATGGCGGCTGGGAAGGCCCCGGTCGATTGGGCCGCCGCGGAGGCGCTTGCGTTTGCGACGCTGCTGAGCGAGGGCACGCGCATCCGCATCACCGGCCAGGACTCCGAACGCGGCACGTTCAGTCATCGGCACGCCGTGTTGCACTCGATCGAAGACGGCGACCTGTACGTCCCGTTGCGGCACCTTTCGCCGCAACAAGCGCCGTTCGAGATTTATAACAGTCCGCTTTGCGAAGCGGGCGTGGTCGGGTTTGAATACGGATACAGCATCGCCTACCCAGACGGGCTGACCATTTGGGAGGCGCAGTTCGGCGACTTTTTCAATGTGGCGCAGGTCATCGTCGACCAATTTATCTCGAGCGCGGAAGACAAGTGGCGCAGCCTCTCCGGGCTCGTAATGTTGCTCCCGCACGGGTACGAAGGCATGGGCCCGGAACACTCGAGCGCGCGCATCGAGCGCCTGTTCTCGTTGACCGCGGAGGACAACATGCAGGTTGTGTATCCGTCAACGCCTGCGCAGTTGTTTCACGTGTTGCGCAGGCAGGTCGAACGGCCGTGGCGCAAGCCATTGGTCGTGCTGACGCCAAAGAGTCTATTGCGCCACGCGCGCTGCGTGTCGACATTAGACGATTTGGCCAAGGGCCGCTTTTGTCGCATTCTGCCCGACGCACAGGGAATTGTTGGCAAAGTCGATCGCGTCCTGCTTTGCACAGGAAAGATTTACTACGAGTTGCTCGAAGAACGCGACAACCAAAAGCGCGACGATGTCGCCATTGTCCGGGTCGAACAGTTGTATCCGCTGCAGCCCGAGGACATGCGTGCGGTGTTCGAGCACTATGCGGACAACACGCCCGTACTCTGGGTCCAGGAAGAGCCGGAGAATATGGGTGCGTGGCGGCGCATGCGCGGGAAGTTCGGATATATCCTGGACGGTCGGTTGCCGTTCTACGGTCTGTACCGGCCCGCGTCTGCAAGCCCGGCCACCGGTTCGCCGTCCATGCATAAGAAAGAACAACGCGAAATCATCGAACAGGCCTTTGGGCCCATTGCGGGGTTCTCGCGATGAGGTTTTGGAGAATTGCAGATGCCCGTTGAACTTATCGTTCCGCCGATGGGCGAATCGATTACGGAAGTGCAAATTGGCGCGTGGCGCAAGCGGCCGGGCGATCCGATCAAGCGCGACGAATCGGTCGTTGAACTTGAGTCCGACAAAGCGACAGTCGATCTGCCCGCACCCGTAGCCGGCTCCATTACCAAGGTCTTAAAGAAAGAGGGCGAGCGGGCGGCCGTGGGCGAAGTGATCGGATACATGGATGAAGCCGCGGTAGTGGCGTCCGCGGCGTCCAGTGTTCCCGAGGCGAAGCCGAAAGCCGCGGCGCCTGCGGCGCCAAAACCGAAATCGTTGGAAGCGCCCGCACCGCCGGTCCCGGCAGAAGCGGCGCGCATCATGCCGTCAGCGCGACGGATCATGGCGGAACAGGGTGTCGGCGTGGAAGCCGTGACTGCGACCGGTCCGGGCGGACGCGTTCTCAAAGAGGACGTGCTTCGGGTGGCGCACGTTGAGGTAGCGAAGCCGCCGCCGCAGCGAGTGGTGGAACCGGAACGCCCCGCGCCGCACCGCGGGCCGCGCGACGAAGAGCGCGTGCCCATGACGCCGATGCGACGCCGCATCGCGGAGCGACTCGTCGAGGCGCAACGCACCGCGGCGTTACTAACGACGTTCAATGAAGTCGATATGTCGGCGGTCATCGCCATGCGTGAAGAGTACAAAGCCGAGTTCCAGGAGAAGTACGGTGTGAAGCTTGGATTCATGTCGTTCTTCGTGAAAGCAGTCGTCGAGGGCCTCACGCAGATCCCTCGCGTCAATGCGGAGATTCGCCACGGCGACATCGTCTATCACCATTACTGCGATATTGGCATTGCGGTCGGCGGCGGCAAAGGCCTTGTTGTGCCAGTGCTGCGCAACGCCGAGGCGCTTAGTTTTGCGGAAATCGAAAAGCGAATCGCGGACTTTGGTGCGCGCGCGAAAGAGAACAAGATTGCGCTCGATGAACTCGAGGGCGGCACGTTCACCATCAGCAACGGCGGCGTGTACGGTTCGATGATGTCGACGCCGATCGTGAACCCGCCGCAAAGCGGAATTCTCGGGCTGCACGCGATTCAAGACCGCCCCGTAGCGCGCGAAGGACAAGTTGTCATCCGGCCGATGATGTATCTCGCGCTGTCGTACGACCACCGTCTCGTGGACGGCCGCGAGGCGGTGACATTTCTTAGGCGCGTGAAGGAATACGTCGAAAAGCCCGCGCGCCTACTGCTCGATCTGTAGGTGTGCCGAATGAAGTCGATTCCATTGAAACTGCGTGCGGTCCTCGTGTTGTTGATAGTCGTCGCGTCCGTTGGCTGCGATCAGGCCACGAAACACATCGCCACGGACAGGTTGAAATCCTCGGGAAAGATCGAAGTTGCCGGAAAGTTCTTCGCGTTGCAGTACGCGGAAAACGAGGGAGCGTTCCTAAGCCTTGGCGCAACGCTACCCCGCGCGGCGCGTTTTTGGATATTCACGGTATTCACGAGCGTCGTGCTCGTTGCGCTCACGTACTATGTCTTTATGAGCGCGGAGTTGCGAGGACCGGATGTCGTTGCGATCGCGTTGTTGTTGAGCGGCGGGATCGGAAACATGATCGACCGAATCGCCAACGATGGCATTGTCGTCGACTTTATGGTGATGGAGGTCTGGGGGCCGATCCGCACGGGCGTGTTCAACGTTGCTGATCTGGCGGTAATGGTGGGCGTGTTCTTGTTGTTTGGTGCACGGCTGTTCGCGCCGCGCAAGCAGGAGGGGGAAGCTGCACATGGGCCAACAGACACATGACGTCGTCATTATCGGGGCGGGGCCCGGGGGCTACGTCGCCGCGATCCGCGCCGCGCAGCTCGGTCTGAACGTCGCCTGTGTCGAACTCGAGAAAGCCCTTGGCGGCACCTGTCTGCGCATTGGGTGCATTCCGAGCAAGGCGCTCCTGGAATCCAGCGAACATTTCGTCGCGGCCAAACATGAACTGAAGACGCATGGCGTTGGCGTGGGCGAGGTCATGCTCGATCTCGATACGATGATGAAACGCAAGGACGGAATCGTCCGTCAACTCACCAAGGGCATCGAAGGGCTTTTCAAGAAGCACACTATAACGCGGTACGAAGGCCGCGCACGAATTGCCGGGCTCAACAAAGTGATTGTCGAGTCGGCCGAACGTGTCGAGTTGGTGGCGAAGCATATCGTCATCGCGACGGGCAGCAAACCCGCTACCATCAAAGGCGTCGAATTCGTCGCCGATCGAATCGGGTCGAGCACCGAAGCGTTGTCATACACTGAAGTGCCGGGGCACCTCGTCGTCATCGGCGCGGGGTACATCGGTCTCGAAATGGGTTCCGTGTGGCAGCGGCTCGGCGCGAAGGTCACCGTGCTCGAATACCTCGATCGAATCCTTCCGGGCATGGACCTTGAACTCGCGCGCGAAGCGGAGAAAGTGTTCAAGAAGCAGGGGATGGAATTCCGGCTCGGCAGCAAGGTTGTTGGCGCAACGGTCGAAGGCAACAAGTGTACCGTGGTTATTGAAGGCAGTGCGCCGATTATGTGTGACCGTGTGTTGGTCGCCGTTGGGCGTACGCCGAACACAGTAGACATCGGGCTGGAAACTGTCGGGGTTGAGACGGACGCGCGCGGGTTCATTTCAATAGACGAGCATTTCGCGACCAGCGCACCGGGCGTTTACGCGATTGGCGACATCGTGCGCGGACCGATGCTTGCGCACAAGGCGGAAGAAGAAGGCGTCGCCTGCGCCGAACACATCGCCGGCGGATACGGACACGTGAATTACGACTGCATTCCCGGAATCGTGTACACGCACCCGGAGATCGCCACCGTCGGCAAGTCCGAAGAACAACTCCAGGAAGCCGGCATCGCCTACCGGAAAGGCGTGTTCCCCTTTATGGCAAACGCGCGCGCGAAGGCGCTCGGCAGCACCGAGGGCCGCGTAAAGATTCTCGCCGACGCACAGACCGACCGCGTACTCGGGGTACACGTCATCGGTCCCCGCGCGGGCGACCTCATCGCCGAGGCGGCAATTGCGATGGAATTTGGGGCATCGAGCGAAGACATCGCACGGACATGTCACGCCCATCCGACGCTGTCGGAAGCAGTTAAGGAAGCTGCCCTCGCCGTCGCTGGGCGCGAAATCAATATCTAGTGCAGTACTGGGACTAGGCGCCGCCGCCGGCATTTTGAAAATGATCCCTTTTGTGGCATAATTAGGGCGAACTGTGCGCGGAGCACTTTGGGGGCCGGATGCAACATCCGGGCAGGTGTTCCGGCCAGCCGGTTCGGAAAGAAGTTTTTTATGGTTTCCGGGGGGAAACACCAGTATTTCGGGGTCGTTGGATTCTTCCTCGCCCTGGCGTGTCTTCCGTGTGCGTTTGCGCAGGACGACGCGGAGTGCTTCGTTTGCCACAATGATTCGAGCCTGACCAAAGACCTGCCTGACGGTGGCACGAAGTCCCTGTTTGTCGACGAGCAAGCCTACGCAAACAATATCCACGCCGGGATTGGGTGCGTCGGTTGCCACGCCGACATCACCGAAGTTCCTCATACAGGGGAAATCAAGCCGGTTGACTGCACCGCATGCCATTCCGACGAAGCAGCGGTTTACGCGAAAAGCCTGCACGGCATGGCGGTGGAGAGGAACGACCCGCTGGCGCCTTCCTGCGCCGATTGCCATACGGCCCACGACATTCGGTTGCCGGACGATCCAAAGTCGCGAACAAATCCCATCAACATTCCCCACATGTGCGCGCAATGCCACGCAGAGAACGCGCCCGTTGCGCAAACGCGCAACGTTTCGCAGCACGACATTCTCGAGAACTACGAAGACAGCATGCACGCGACGGGATTGTTGCAGCAGGGACTGAAGGTGACCGCTGTTTGCACCAGTTGTCACACCGCGCACAATGTGTTGCCGCACACCGACCCCGAATCCTCCATACACCGGGACAACGTGGTATCGACATGCACACAGTGCCACGCATTGATCGAAGAGGTCCACCGGAAGGTCATCAACGGCGAACTCTGGGAGAAAGACCCACAGAAGGTGCCGGTCTGCGTGGACTGCCACCAGGCGCACGAAGCCCGCAAGGTATTTTACGACGAAGGCGTGAGCGATCGGGATTGCATGGCCTGCCACGATAAACCGGTCGCAAGCGCCGGCGGGACGATCGCCGCCGTGAGCGCCGATGAGGTCCTGAACTCCGCGCATTCGACCGTGCGCTGCGCACAATGCCATACGGGCGCATCGCCGGCGCTCCCGCGGCCATGCGAGACGGTGGCATCCGCCGTGGATTGCTCGATCTGCCACGACGACCAGGTGCAACTGCATGCCGCGAGCATCCACGGGCAATTGTTTGCGAAGGGCGATCCCGATGCGCCGAGTTGCCTCGATTGTCATGCGGGCCACACTACGCAACGCAAAATCGATCCGGCATCGCCGACGTTTCCGTCCAATGTGCCGAACCTGTGTGGGCGTTGTCACCGCGCAGGGGAGAAGGCGGCGACGCGTTTGCCGGAGGAGTTCTCGGGCATTGTCGAAAGCTATTCCGAAAGCGTGCATGGGAAAGGCTTGCTCGCGTCCGGGCTTGTAGTCTCGGCGACCTGTACCAACTGCCACACGGCGCACAACCCGTTGCCGCCAGGCGATCCGGCATCCAGCGTGCATCCCACGAACATTCCCAATACGTGCGGGAGTTGCCACAACGGAGTCGAGGAGACGTTCCTCGACAGTGTTCACTCTCCGCTGGTGACCACGACGGACAAGCCGCTACCCGTGTGCAGCGATTGTCATACCGCGCACAATATCGCGCGCGCCGACGACGAGACATTTCGCCTTGACATCGTCGATACCTGCGGTAAGTGCCACGAAGACGTCACGGAAACATACTTCGACACCTACCACGGCAAGGTGTCGAAACTGGGCGCGGACGTTGCGGCACGGTGTCACGATTGTCACGGGGCGCACGACGCGCTTCCAGTCTCCGACCCCAATTCGCATTTGAGCCGCGACAACATCGTGCAGACGTGCGCGCAGTGTCACCCCGGTGCGAATCGCCGGTTCGCAGGTTACCTGACGCACGCGACGCACCACGATCCGGAGAAGTACCCGGCGCTGTTCTTCGCGTTCTGGGGCATGACGGCGCTGTTGGTCGGCACCTTCGGGTTCTTCGGAATTCACACGCTCATGTGGTTTCCGCGGTCGCTGAAGGAAATGCGCAAACGCAAAGCGGCCGCCGCGCACACCGAGCGCCGGATGGTTCGCCGCTTTGACCCCGTGGTGCGGCAGATGCACTTCGTACTTATCCTCAGTTTCTTCGGGCTTGCCTTAACCGGCATGGCCTTGAAGTTCTCGTATATGGGGTGGGCGCAAGCTCTGTCAAATGTCATGGGCGGCTTCTACACGATGGGCACGATCCATCGCATCTGCGCTGTGGCGATGTTCCTTGTGTTCGTCATTCACTTGGCCTACGTCGTCCAGCGCAAGCGCAAAACGGGTTCGACATGGAGCCAAATGCTGCTCGGCACGGGATCCCTGCTTCCAATGTGGCGCGACGTGCGCGAGTTTCTCGCGACGGTAAAGTGGTTCCGAGGAAAGGGGCCTCGGCCATCGTACGGCGAATGGACCTATTGGGAGAAATTCGACTACTTCGCGGTGTTCTGGGGCGTGGCGATTATTGGGTCGACGGGCCTCATGTTGTGGTTTCCCGAGACGTTCACCCTGATATTGCCCGGATGGGTCATTAACGTCGCGACGATTATTCACAGCGACGAGGCGTTGCTGGCCGTGGGCTTCATCTTCACCATTCACTTTTTCAATACGCACTTTAGGCCCGAGAAATTCCCGATGGACATGGCCATGTTTACCGGCCTTATCAGCGAGGACGAACTGAAGGAAGAACGCCCACGGTATTACGAGGAACTGGCCCAGAGCGGGGAACTCGAGAAGCGAATCGCCCCGCAGGCGGCGAGAGAGTTCAAATTCTGGGCGGCAATATTCGGGACGGTTGCCCTCGTCGTCGGATTTTCGCTGGTCGGTTTTATCGTTTGGTCGATGGTGTTTGGATACAAATGACGCACGCCCTGTTCTGACAAGTTCCAAGCGCCCCTGCCCAAGCGCAGCGGGAGGTATCGTTTGAAATGAGCACGCATACCGTCAGCCAACTCGCTATCGTCGTTGTGTCACTTGCTTGCATTACCGCGGCCGCTGCGCCCACCGATGAAGAGTGTATGGTCTGCCACAGCGATCCGAACCTTACCAAGGACATGGGCGGTGGCGTCGCAAAATCCATGTATCTCGACGCGAAGGCCTTTTCCGAATCGATTCACGGCACGATCGGATGCGCATCCTGCCACGCCGACATCGAGGAACTACCGCACGATCCGGACTTGAAACCGGTAAACTGCGGCGCGTGCCACGCGGAGGCCGACGCCTACACACTCAGCCTGCACGGAAAAGCGCTTGCCAGCGGTGACAAAGACGTGGGAGGCTGCATCGACTGCCACGGTAAGCACGATACGCGCTCGGGCGACGACCCGTTGTCGATGACCAACCCGCGCAATCTTGCGCAGACCTGTGGGCGCTGTCACTCGGACGCCAGCCTCGTCAAGAAACACATGGTGTCGATATCCGAACCGTCCGAGTCGTACTTGAAGGGCGTCCACGCGATAGCGATTGCTGCGGGCAACGACAAGGCGGCTGTCTGCTCCGACTGCCACGGCGCGCACGAAATTCTTCCGTCAAACGATGCGAACTCGCCCATTGCACGCGCGCACATTCATACCACGTGCGGCAAGTGCCACGAAAAGGAACTGGCTGAATTCAACCGGAGCATTCACGGTCGCGCGCTGGTCGCCGGCATTAAGGACGCACCGAGCTGTGTGGACTGTCACGGCGAGCACGCCATCGAACCGCCCAAGACAGAGGAGTCCATTCTGGCCGCGCAAATGGTGTCGCGATCGACGTGCCCGAAATGTCACGAAGACGAAACCGTGATGATGAAATACGGGATCGCGACGCACCTGCAGGCGAGCTACATGGACAGTTATCACGGCATGGCGTCGACCGCCGGCGGAAAGGTTATTGCAAGTTGCGCGAGTTGCCATGGCGCACACGAAATCCTACCGCAGGACGATCCAGCGTCGTCGATTAACAAGGCCAACCTGGTCAAAACGTGCGGGGCCTGCCACGAGGGGGCCACCGAAAACTTCGCCGCGAGTCCCGTCCATATCATTCCCACCGATTCGGGGCAGCTCGCGGTAGGCATTGTGCGCGTAGTCTATATCTGGCTGATCGTGCTGCTCATTGGCGGAATGGTGTTTCACAATTCGCTGCTGATGCTGCGGCACATGGCCGTGAAATTCCGTGCGGAATTGCGCGGGCCGAATGCCTATCGCCGCTTCTCGCTTGGGCAGACGTTGGGCCACTTCGTGCTCATGATTTCCTTCACGGTGCTTGCAATTTCCGGCTTTGCGTTGCGATTTCCGGACAATTACTGGCTGAAGATGATCTTCTTCAACGGTGCAGGCATCGAAATGCGCAGCAGCATTCACCGCTGGGCCGGGGCCGTGCTGATCGTATTGCTCATAGTGCACATGCTGCATGGGTTGTTCAGCCGGAAAGGCAGGAAGGAAGTGCTGTCGCTATTGCCGCGCGTGTGCGATGTGCGCGATCTGTTCGCAAACCTGCTGTACGCGGTCGGCCTTCGGAAAGAGCAACCCAAATACGACCGGTACAGCTACTCCGAGAAGCTGGAATACTGGGGCATGATGTGGGGCTCGGTGCTCATGGGAATTACCGGTCTCTGCATGTGGTTTGCCGAGGACTTCATGAGGTACTTCTCGAAACTCTTCCTCGACATTGCGGCCACGATTCACTACTACGAGGCATGGCTCGCCGTAGGGACGATCCTCGTGTGGCACATGTACTACATGATTCTCGATCCGGAAACGTACCCGATGAACTGGTCGTGGATCACGGGTCGCATCACCGAAGAAGACTTCAAGGAGCGCCACGGGCTGGAGTACGAGCGCGAAGTAAAGAATGCGGTGCAACCGGTCGTAGCGGAGCCCAAGCCCGCAACAGACCCGATGATGGCCTCCGCCATCATGGACAGCGACGACAAAAAGTAGAACGGCTGGATCATTTCGCGTAGGCGATTCGGTATATGCAATTCGCCGTATCGTCGCTGACCAAGATTGCGCCATCCGGCATGACCAAGACGTCCGCGGGCCGGCCCCATGCTGTGCCGCTCTGCATCCAGCCGCGGGCAAAGGTCTCATACGACGCCGCGTTTCCGTCCGTGTCCAAGGTGACACAGGAAATGCAGTATCCCGTCGGGTCCAAGGGCGGTTTGCGCTCGAACGAGCCGTGCTCGGCGATGAAAATCTGATTGCGATACTTCTCGGGAAACATCGTGCCGGTATAGAAGCGCATGCCAATTGCGGCGGCGTGCGGGGCCAGGTCCTGAACGGGGGGCGTGAACTCCTCCGCTTTTCGGCCTTCGCCGTATTTTGGATCGGGCACGCTCTTTCCAAACCAGTGCGGGTATCCGAAATGCATACCCGGTAGCGGCGCGCGGTTGAGTTCGTCCGGCGGAAGGTCCGGTCCCATCAGATCGCGGCCGTTATCCGTAAACCAGAGTTCTTGAGTGAGCGGATGCCAGTCGAAACCCACGGTATTGCGCACGCCTTTCGCGAAGATTTCCAGGCCCGTGCCGTCCGGGTTCATTCGCGTGATGCACGCGTGCATGCCGGCCGGCGGGTCGCCGATATTGGCGGGCGCGCCAACGGGCACGTACAGTTTCCCGTCCGGCCCGAACGCGATAAACTTCCAACCGTGCGTCGCGTCGGATGGGAACGCCTCGGTCACCACCGCCGGCTCCGGCGTGCTCATGTAGGTGGACTCGATGTTGTCGTACCGCAAGACGCGGTTCACGGCGCCGACGTAAAGCGCCCCATCGCGGAATGCCACGCCACTCGGTTGCGTCAGGCCTTTTGCGATAACGTGGACCTCATCGGCCTTGCCATCCTTGTTCGTATCGACGACTGCGTACACCTGGCCGGCCCCTTTGTCGCGCGAACCGACGAACACCGTGCCGTTCGCACCGAGGGCCATTTGCCGCGCGTTGTATACGTTTTCGGCATAGGTCTCGATTCGGAACCCGTCGGGCAAGCGAATTGTGCCCAGCCGAATTTCCGCCGCGGCCGGCGCGACCATCGATGCCAGCAGCGCAAGACACGACGCCGCAATGATTAGACGTTTGACGGAATGCATAAAACTCTCCCCGGTGATTGGCCGATACTATGCAGGTCGTCGTGGGGCGATTCAAACCCCGATCCGGGTTTGATTAACATGACCCGTAAAGGTACTATTCTCTCTCCAGCCACCAGGGGGATTTGGGTGCGCTCCCATTGCGCGGAACGGCGGCCATTCTGGTTTTTTGTAGTGAATGGAGACGAAGCATGAGTACTGCCAAGCTGATCTACAACGGAAAAGAATACGAATACCCCGTAATCGTCGGTACGGAGAACGAAGCCGCCATTGACTTCACGCAACTCCGCGCGCAGACCGGGGCCATTACGTACGATCCGGGGTACGGCAACACGGGCTCGTGCAGGAGCGCGATCACGTTTATCGACGGCGACAAGGGGGTTCTTCGCTACCGCGGATATCCGATCGAAGAACTTGCCGTGAAGTCGCGCTTTTCCGAAGTTTGCTTCCTCCTGATATACGGAAACCTTCCGAACGAAAAGGAATTGGTCGAATGGCGCCGCCAGCTCACCTTGAACAGCTTCATTCACGAAAGCATGATCAATTTCTTCGATCACTATCCGCCGACGGCACACCCGATGGCGATCCTGTCCGCGATGGTGGCATCGCTCTCAACGTTCTATCCGGACTCCGGCGACGACGAACACCTCGATCTGAATATCATCCGTCTTCTCGCGAAAGCGAAGACACTCGCGGCGTTCTCCTATAAGAAGACGCGGGGCGAGCCGATAGTCTATCCCATCGCGGCGAACTCCTACGCGGCGAATTTCCTGTACATGATGTTCAGCACGCCGGCGGAGCCGTATCCGATTTCGCCGGTCATCGAAGACGCGCTAAACATGCTGCTCGTGCTCCATGCCGACCACGAACAGAACTGTTCGACGTCGACGGTGCGCATGGTGGGCAGCTCGGGTGCGAACCTGTACGCCTCCATCTCCGCGGGGATCAGCGGCCTCTGGGGCCCGCTGCACGGCGGCGCGAACCAGGAAGTCATCGAGATGCTCGAAAAGATCGTCTCCGACGGCTGCAATTACAAGAAGTACGTCGACATGGCCAAGGACAAGAATTCCGGCTTTCGTCTGATGGGGTTCGGTCACCGCGTGTACAAGAATTTCGATCCGCGCGCGAAATTGCTGAAGGAAGCGTGCGACCGCGTGCTGAACGAACTGGGCATCAACGAGCCGTTGCTCGAAATCGCCAAACACCTCGAAGAAGCCGCACTGAAAGACAGTTTCTTTATCGAGCGCAAGCTGTATCCGAACGTCGACTTTTACAGCGGCATCATCTACCGGGCACTCGGCATTCCCACGAACATGTTCACCGTTATGTTCGCGATTGGCCGAATGCCGGGTTGGATTGCGCAGTGGCGCGAAATGCGCGCGGAAGCCGGCAACCGGATTCATCGTCCGCGGCAGGTGTACGTGGGCGAAACGCTTCGGCCGTACGTGCCGGTTGAAAAGCGCACGTAGCGCGAATTCGGAAGCAAGACGGTCCTCCGCGTGGAGGGCCGTTTCCGTTCAACTACGAGGACGGGCAATGAGCGACGCTGCGGAGGTCCAGCCGCAATCGATCCAAATCGCTATGACCTTTGGACGGCGCGTCGCGATCGCCGCGGCGGTGCTTCTTGCGGCGCGTTCCGTTGCCCTTGTGCTGCAATTTGCGAATGGCGCGATTCTCGCCTATCGCTTGGCGCCATACTACGAATCCATCGTATACGTCGCGTGGAATTTCGTTGTGGGCTGCGCGGTAATTGCCTCGGTGCTGCTCGTGCTCCTGCAGGCGCAACGGCGCATCACTGCAGGCAAGCCGCACTGGCTTGCATCCATGCCCGAGACCCGGCTCGTCGTGTTGCTCGTCATCTTGTTGCTGATCTCGCGCGTTGTGCCGCGGCTTGGCTGGGACCAAACGATGTTCGATGCCGGTAACGCGCCTGGCCCAATGATAGGCCTCGTACTGCGGGGGGTCTTTTTTGCGCTCGCGGTCGCGGCATGCTACGTCTGGATTTGGTGGTGCAATTGCCCGCCGTGCGCCGAGCGGCTCGTGCTCGTCGCGGCGCTATCCTGGGCGGGATTCGATCTGCTCATGGACCTGCTTGACTTGGCCGCGCCAACTGTCACGCTCATACTTTCGCGCGACCCAGGAGAAGGCTGGACGTTTCCCGTTCCGGGGTCCGATACAGTAGCCGAGGTGTACTTGACCTCATGGATATGGCGTGTCGGCGTGGAGAACGTAATGCCGGCGATGGGATCGTGGCTGGCGAGTGTCGCCATCACGACGCCGATTGCGGCCGTGATTGCCCTGGTGGTCTACATGATTCTGAATCGGAAGGACGACGCGGCGCCTCTACAGTAAGCCGAACCTTGTCCGTGTAATCGTCCGCTGAACTACTTGGGAAACTTCGCGCCGGCGAGTACGCGCAGTTCCTTCACCCAATTCTCCATGACTGGCGCGACGGGATACTGCAAACCGTTCTGCCACTTCGCCTGAATAAAGTACGTTATCGGCACGCCCCGCTCTATTTTCAATACGATGTGGTTCTCGCCCGGCACGTCGCCTTCGCGCACGAATCGTTCCGCGGGGAAGACTGCGCCGAGCCCGATGCGGCCGATGGCCGGCGTCTGTGTGCCCCACACCGCCATAACGCCCGCCTGGGGATCGAGCAGATATTCTTGATGCGAAAGCCGCGTAAGCCCGATACCCAATTCCAACAGGTCGTTGTTTTCGGCGCCTTCGACGAGCACTTCGACGGCGCTCTCGCGATGGCCCGCTTCAATCGAAAACCGTAGACGGACCGTGTAAGTATTGCCAATCGGTCCGACATTCGATGCTTTCATTTCGACAACGGCGCGATGGTTGTCCTGTTCGACGAGCGACTTCTCGAACTTCACGACGCCGTTTCCGCCGGGGCTGCGCACGGCGAAGGGTTGTTCGTTCACATACAGCGTGACGCCGCCCAGCCCGCTCGTGTCACGCACGGCGAGGGCGTCGACGCCCCACGGCGCGGGAATCTGATTGGCAGTCTCGATCGCCGCGTCGGCTAGAGTCAACCGGCGGACGTTCTTGCCGAAGAAATCGATCTGGCCCCAGTACGCGCGATATGCGGCGACTTCGGACTCCCATCCGATGTTGTCCGGAATCCAGTCGATGGCGGTGCTCACCCGCGGGTTCGGGTTAGCCTCCGCGCTGCGCGCCGCTATCCATTCGGCATACGCGGCCACGGGCGCGGAGAGTGCGAATTCCTGTTCGAACAAGGCCTGTATCTTCGCGTAGTCACCCTGCCCGCGTGCTTCGCCTACGCCCTGCCAGAACGGTGCGTTATCGTGCAATTTCTTCAATTGCGCGAGATACACGTCCTTCAAAATGTCGAAATAATAGCGAAGCGACTCGTTGCTGGCCACTAGTTTGGACGTAATCGCGGCATCGAAATTGTCCGCGCGCAGGCCGTTGTGAACGAACTGCGCGACTACGCTTCCGGCAAATGGGTCTGCGCCCTTTGCGGCGATAGCCTGTTCGAGCCGTTGGTTCAGAGAGAAGAGTACCGCAGGCATCGCAGCCACTTCCGTCGCCTGAACCGCGTTTACTTCTTGCCATGTCCACGCAATCGGGCGAATCGCGGCCGTGGCCTTCCATGAATCATCTTCCGTTCCGTTGGCGTCGACATCGATACTCCACGTGTCGATTGCGCCGTCGCCGTCGGTATCGCTCATGATGTATTTCATGTCCGGCGTGCGGTCGTAATTCGCGTCCACGTCCATCCAGGCGCGCTTGGCGCCGAGCAGGTGAATGCGATGATCGGCGGGGTGGAAGTAGACCGCGGTCGGTTTCCCGATCTGTGTGGCCAGTTCGAACCGCTTATTGAGCGCGCCGCAGTGGACGCCGGGGATCGGATCGAAACCGTCGACAGCGGGCGCGACAACGCCTTCCCATCGCTCGTGCCGGTCGGCGTACTCGACGCCCTCGACGTTGTCGTCGTTCTCGTCCCACGTGAGGAGCATCGCGTCCCAAACCAACTGTGTATGCAGCGACTGCGCGGCTGCGAATGTGATTACCGGCGCTGTTGGGATACCTCGAAGCTGAAGCGTTTCCGTCGATCCGTCCGGAATAGCGAGGCCGTCCTTCGGGGCGCGCGCCGCGATAGACACGTCATAGTCGTGCTGCTCGTCCGTCGTTGCGTCGTTGTCCGCGTCCATACTCTGCCGGAGCGTCAGAATCCTACCGGTGTCTACTTCATACCGCAGGGCTTCTTCGCTGGTCACGTCCCCATCGTACGTCACGAACACGAACGGGTTCTCGAAAACGGGTTTCCATTCCGTAGCATCCGGCGCGAGTACCATTGCGTAGTGCATCTCGTTTCCGCCGAAATGGCACCGCCACTGGCACGCAGCCTGATCGTAAGCGTAGCCGACGTCGTACCAAAGCTGATTGTCGTCGCCGATGTCCCGCGAAAGCCACACGGTCATCACGTTGTTGTCGCCGCCGGCCAAGTCGCCGCCCGGACGGTAGAAGGCCAATTCGCCAACATCCTGGTCGCCATCCTGATCCGAGAAATCGATGACGGCGTCTACCGTGCCATCGCCCTTCCAATCTGCAAGATACAGATCGTTATCTTGGTCCGGCTCCTGGCCCTCCACGAGATCGCCGTCTTCGTCGATGACGCGGACGAGGACCGGGCGTATTGCTTCCGGATGGCGCGGCGACGTGTCGACGAACCAAACCTCTTCGGGCTTGCCATCGACATTCGCGTCGACATAATGCCGCTTGCCGGGTTCGCCTTTCAGTACCTGTGCGCTGAACACCGCGTCGAATACCGCCGCGGCGCCGAACACACGTTCGAAAGTCTTTTGGGCGACGGCCTCTGGCGCGGGCGGCTCCGCGGGCGCAGGCGCTGGTTCAGGTTGTGGCGCCGGTTCTGCCGGCGCGGGCGCAGGCGGTTCCGCTGGCGCCGATTCAGGCTGTGGCGCAGGTTCGGCGGGGGCAGGCGGAGCGGCTTCCGGGGCCGGGGCAGGTTCTTGGCCGTGCAGCGCGCCTGACACGATGTACAGAACTAGAACGGCCCGCGCTATCCAACGCATGCCACAGTCTCCCACACGAACTCACCCCTCGGAATGCATCCCGCGCGCAGTGAACCATACTCCCCTGCACGAATGCAATGTGGTGTGGGTGCACGCTGCGTCGAACGCCGGTTGCGTATTCGTTTGTACGTTTCGTTGGGCGTAGGATAAGACGTTGAAAACGGGGGGAGTGACGGGGGAGGTCCGACGATGCGATTTCTTGTCATGCTGGCAGCGGTCTGCCCACCATTGTACGCGGCTGCGCCTACATCGAATGAACTTCAGGACGCATCGCTCTGGGTCCAGGCGAAATTCAAGGGCGAACAACTCGTGGTGGAATCCGCGCCATCTATCGTTGTGCATGCGAATAACGATCCCGTCCAACCGAACGGCCGCGCGGGTAAGCAGATGAACATCGCCGGGAAGCAATACACGCGAGGGCTATACTGCCATGCCGTCAGCAGGCTTCGGGTTCGTCTGCCCAAACCGGGCAAAACATTCGAAGCGGTAGCTGGGGTTGACTCGAACGACCAGACCGCCGGCGGGCGCGGGAGCATCGAGTTTTTGGTCCGCGTGGGCGACCGTGAAGCATGGAAATCGGGCGTCATGCGCGAAGGCATGCCGGGCAAGGACGTAAGCGTCGACCTTGAAGGCGCGACGGAATTCTGGCTCGAAGTCGGCGACGCGCAAGATGGCATATCGTGCGATCAGGCCGACTGGGCCGACGCACGGGTCACGTTAATCGACGGTTCCGACGTGTGGCTCGGGGACTTGCCAATCGAAGGCGCTGGCCGCGCCCCGTATTCGACGGACCCCTTTTTCTCGTTCGTGTACGGCGGCGTGCCGTCGCATGAATCGATGCCGAAGTGGAAGCTGAAGCGGAGTTCAGAACGCATCGACAATCAACGCACGCGACACAGGCTACGGTACAGCGATCCGAATACGGGCCTTGAGGTGCGATGCGAAGGCATCGAGTACCGTGACTTCCCGACGGTGGAGTGGATGCTGTATTTCAGAAATACGTCAAAAACCGATTCTCCAATTCTCAGCGACATCCGCGCCATCGACACGCGATTTGAACGCGGCGCCGGCAGCGAATTCGCCTTGTACTATAACAAAGGCGACAACTGCACCGCGGACAGTTACGAGCCGCTGGTCGAAACGTTGAAACCTGGCTCGGACATGCGTATCGCCAATACCGGCGGACGGCCAACGCAAATCGCATTCCCGTATTGGAACCTCAACTTCGGCAATCAAGGGTTGATTGCCGTCGTCAGTTGGGCGGGCCAATGGTCGGCGCAGTTCCAACGCGACGCGGGCAACGGACTGCAATTGAGGGCCGGTCAGGAACTGACCCACTTCAAACTGCTTCCGGGCGAGGAAGTGCGCACGCCGATGATCGTGTTGCAGTTCTACCACGGCGACCGCTGGCACGCGCAGAACGTGTGGCGCGCGTGGATGCTTGCGCACAATCTGCCGCGGCCGGGCGGAAAGCTCCCGCCGGTCCCACAACTGAATGCGTGCAGTTCACACCAGTTCGGCGAGATGATTCATGCGAACTCCGACAGCCAAAAACTTTTTATCGACAAGTATCTTGAACGCGGCATGAAGCTCGACTATTGGTGGATGGACGCAGGTTGGTACTGGAACAAAACCGGCTGGCCAAACACCGGCACGTGGGAAGTGGACACCGACCGTTTTCCCGGCGGGCTGCGCCCAATCAGCGACTACGCACACGCGCGCAATGTTGACATAATCGTGTGGTTTGAACCCGAGCGTGTGACCGAGGGCACGTGGTTGGCCACGACGCATCCGGAATGGATTCACGGCGGCGCGAAGGGCGGATTGTTGAACCTGGGCATGCCCGATGCGCGCGCGTGGTTAACGGACCATGTACATGGACTCATCAAGAGCGAGGGCATCGATCTCTACCGCCAGGATTTCAACATGGACCCGCTGTCGTTTTGGCGCGCAAATGACGCCGAGGACCGTCAAGGCATCACCGAGATTCGTCACGTCGAGGGATACCTCGCATATTGGGACGACCTGCGGAACCGGCATCCGGACATGTTGATTGACTCGTGCGCAAGCGGAGGGCGCCGCAACGATCTCGAGACCTTGCGGCGCGCGGTGCCGTTGTTACGCAGCGACTACATCATGGAACCCGTCGGCAACCAGTGCCACACATTCGCGCTGTCGCCCTGGTTTCCTTTCTATGGTACGGGTACGTCGAAGACCGATCCGTACCTGATCAAGAGCACGTTGTGCCCCAGCTTTACGGCGTGCTGGGACCAGCGGGACGATTCGATCGATTGGCCCACTATCGGACGTGTCGTCGATGAGTGGAGAGCGATCGCACCCAATTATCTCGGCGACTTCTATCCCATCACGGAGTATTCGCTCGACAACAATCAGTGGATTGCGTGGCAGTTCAATCGGCCGGATGTTGGGGAAGGCGCTGTGCAGGTGTTTCGGCGCGCGGACAGCGTGTACGAATCCGCGCGCTTGCCGCTGCACGGGCTCGACCCGGATGCAACATACCGAATTGGGGAGCCCAACCGCGCGGACGCCGGAAGAGACTACGACGGTAAAACGCTGATGGAACGAGGGCTGCCGGTGACGCTCAACGAGAAGCCGGGGGCCGTGTTTATCGTGTATACGCGACACTAAGTGGCCGGAATTTGCGCCAGTCACTAAAACTGCTGGAGGTGCGGGTATGATTCGAGTTACGACCGTGCTGCTGATGGCGGCGGGCCTCGTTGTGTTCGCGGACGATTCGTTCCGCGATTCGGTATGGGTTTGGGGTAACCCGGAGATGGCACGCGAGGGCCGGCACACGGCGGTTTCCTTCGCGCAGGCAAGCCCGATGGAGCGAGCGCGTATTCTTGGAGCGCCGAATGTAATCATGGCGGGTCACGGCCTGCCGAGTTCTGATGAATCCGCCGATCGCGAAATGGCCGGTGTGCGCGACGCGCGGCGAATCGTATGGGAAATTGCGCCCGCGGTGGGCGGCTCCGCGCCATTCGACTATTCCGATTCGATTGCGCGTATCAAACGGCTTGCGGCACAACATCCGGCCATCGAAGGGATTCTGCTCGACGATATGAGCACTGTCGCTATCGGCGCGGGGCTGAAACCGGAACATATCCGCGCGATCCGCGAACAACTTGGCTCGGACAATGAGCGCATCCGAATTTGGGGCGTGGTTTACAGCATGAACCTGCGCGATCCGATGCTCGACGCGTACGTGCGCGAACTCGATGTAATCAACTTGTGGACATGGCACGCGCGCGATTTGCCGCAGCTTGCGGAAAACGTCGCGTACTGCGCGGCGCAGTGGCCCGACAAACCTATCGTTGTCGGCCTCTACTTGCACGACTACGGCGACGGCCGGCCGATCCCCGCGGACCTCCTGCAACAGTCGAACGAGACGGCGCTCTCGATGGCGCGCGGCAAACAGATTCACGGTGTCGTCTATTTGACGATCGATAACGAACCGGAGGCGGTGCTGCGCACGGCGCAATGGCTTCGTGAACAGGCCGGAGGGCCACAATCCGAGAAACGGATTTCCTGGGCGAGCGGGGAGGGGTGGAGCGTGTCCGGCGATCCGTGGAGCGAAAGCGAGGACGGCGCAATTCGCCCGCCCGACGCGCGCAACCTGCACAGCCGCGCGTTCTATACGAAGGAGCAATTTGGCGACGTTACCATCGAGTTCGACTATAACGGAAGCTACCGCGAGACCGGTACAGGTAACGCAGGTCTCATCCTGCGCGCACGGGACTCGAACCATTTCTACTATGTTCACTTCCCTTGGGGAGGGCAGCAACTCCGCGCCAAACATTTCTGGGCGGGTCTCGCCGCGGTGGAGGGAGACGCCTATCAGCGAAACATTGCGTTCGCGTATGTCCCCGGCGTTCCGAGCGAAACGGATCGGTGGTACCACGTGCGTGTCGAGGCGATCGGTCCGCGTATCCGCGTTTGGGTGGATGGCCGCAACGCGCTGGATGTGTCGGACGATCGTTTCGATCGCGGATACGTCGGATTCGCGGGTTACGGCTGGTATGCGTTTCGCAATTTGTATGTTTCGGGCGAACCGGCCCCTGCGGACGCGTGGAAACAGGATCCGATTCCATCGCACAACTTCACGGTGGGTCTGGACAGCCAAGGGATGCCGAGTGGTTGCGTCGCACCAAATGGCGACGTCATCCTGGCGCAGGCAAACAAACTTGTGCGCTCAAAAGACAAAGGGCGCACGTGGGGCGCAATCGAGACGTTGCCGGGCACGCTCGGTGACGTGGGCGACTATGGGTCCGCACTGTTTCATGCGGGCGACGCGCTGCACGTAATGGTCTATCGACCGCAAGAGGCCGTTCAGAAACCGGTACCCGAAATTGCAATGGCGAGTTCGAACGACTACGGCGTTACATGGACGGAACCGATTCCGTCACAGGTTGCGACGGAGTGGCCCAGCATTCCAAAGAACCTCGTTCCGTACGGACCGGTACATGTTACGCAAGGCGGTGTGTGGCTGCGCTTCCTGCTTGGCGGCGCTAAAGAGGACGGCGCCGTGTTCACCGACGTACGCACGTGGAGCGCAACGCACGCAAAGGCATTCGTAATTCGCAGCGTCGACCGTGGCGCCACGTGGTCCGCCCCGATTGACATCGACTGGCCCTCGTGGACCGACGCCAAACGCGGGACGATTTCCGGCTCGCTTGATCTGACGGAACCGTCCGCGGTCGTGATGGGCGACACTGTCACCGTGCTGGTGCGGCCTGTATACAGCGAGACGATGTGGCAGTGCTGGTCTAACGACGCAGGAGCCTCGTGGGACGCCGCGGCGCGCACGACGTTCCCCGGCTACGCGCAATCCATCGCGCGCACGCATTCCGGCGCCATTGTCTGCGCGCACCGCTATCCGCAATACGCAATCAACGTCAGCCGGGATGATGGACTTAACTGGGACGCGGGTACGATCATCGATTATCCCGTTTGGGGGATGGGATGCATCGTAGAAGTTGAGCCCGATGTGCTGCTTTGTACCTACATGAATGCCGAGCGCGCGCAACCTCTACTGGCCCAATTGGTCCGCGTAACCGAAGGAAGGATTGAGCCCGTTGTACGGCAATAATCGCACTGCGCGTGCGCGCAGGTACGGTTTCCAATTTGGACACCGGTCTGTCCGCCGGGCCGCATTCGTGGCGGCACTATCGTCGTTCGCATATGCCTCGGGGCCTGCGGTTACGACGGCCCCGATGACATACGTAACAGCGGTTTCGGCCAATGTAATGGACGATCCCGGGTTTCTGCAATCGGTTCGCGAAGCGCCTCCCAGTGTATTGCACCTTGGGCATGTATTGCCGCTCAACAGCGTGTTCGGCCCAACCGCAGACTACAGCGGATTCAAGCCCGAACTGGTCCCCGTTGAGACGATACGCCAACGGCGCAACAGGATTCGTACGTTCATTCACGAGTTGCACGCGGCCGGCGTTCAGCGGGTTGTCTGCTACATAAACCCCGCCATTATTGGCGGAGATCACACGAGCCGCCAGGGGTTCTGGTCGTTCTACGACCATTGGGACGACTATGCGTCCCTCGGAATCGGTGGCAAACCCTCGCGTGACCCGATTCGCTGGATGCAGCGCGAGCGTCAGTCGTTCGGCGCCTGGGCCCCCGAGCCGAACTACCCGCTTTGGCTTTATAGACCGTGCGTGAATGAACCGGCTTGGAGCCGGTACCACGAGGCCGTCGTCCGGCTTGTGGCGGAGTGTGGATACGACGGCGTGTTCGTGGACGACTGCATCGTCGAATGCCATCACGACGAGTGTGCGCGGCGATTTGCCGAATTCCTCAAACGGCGTTACCGCGGCAAGCACGCCGAGGCGCTCTTAGGCGATGACCACTCCATGGGCGCGATTCAGCCGCTGTGGCAAGGGGACGCGCAGGGTACGTTCCGCGACGCGGCGACCCACCTGTTCTGGCAGGAATCCATGCGAAACTACCTCGATCGCATCCAGGCCGCAGCGCACGCGCACAATCTGGAGTTCATTGCAGTCGCGAACTGGGGGGCAATCTCGCGCGTCAGGGGCGCAGCGGGGCGCGCACAGAGCGGTAAGGACATTGAAGTGTGGAAGCCCGCGACACAGTGGGTGATGTTCGAGGAGGCGCATCCGTCGGGACTGTTCGGGGCGGATGTACCCTTCGGCTACTCGCTCCAATACAACCAGTCGCTGATGCTGGGCATCCGTCCCGTCGTGCACGGTTACGCGGCGACGCCGCAACAAATCGATCTTGGCTTCGCGGAATGCGCGGCAGGCGGTGGCGGCGCGTTTGTGCAGCCGGACATGCAGCATCCCGAAATCCGCCGGAAATGGAGGAACTTTTTCGAGGCGAACGGCGACGTCCTCGAACGGTTCTCGTTGGTTGCGCCGGTAGGGCTGGTCCTCGCGTACGATGAACTTCGGTATAACAACAAAGAGCACCTGCGCCAGGCGCTCGCGACAGCGCAAGAACTGTATTCGGCGCATATACCGTTCGCTGCACTTTCCAAGTCGCACCTTGTGGCGTCGGCGCTTCGAGCGTATCGCGTCCTGATAGTCCCGAACGTGAAATACATGGAAGAGCATCACATCGGGGCGATTACGGAATTCGTGAAGAACGGGGGCAAGCTGCTCACCGCCGGCGACTGTGCGATGTTCGATTACAGCGTCAACGAACGGGATGCCAAGCACCGGCGAATACTGCACGACGCGGCGGCGCAAAACGCTTCCGGGACGTTGCACGTTTCGTCGCTGGAAGAACTGGTATCGCGACAGGCGCTCGATAGTATCGCTGCGCTGGACATACTCGACCCCGGGGAATTCGCGAAACGCGCGGGCGAAATCGTTGCCGAGACGAAAAATGCGCGAGAGCCCGCGCCGCTGCAAACGGCCTTGACAAAACTGGCAGGAGAAGACCTCTCAGTCACGGCATCGGCGCCCGGTATTCGGACGGTGGTCTACGAGCGGCTTGGCCGGAAACAAGGCGCGCTGACCGTGCATGCGGTGCGTTACGCGGTATCCGTCACTGGCGAGAGCGTATCGGCGCATTCCCCGGCCCCATTGAGAGTAGCCGTGCCGGTTCCGCCGGGATGGAAGCCGCAATCCGCCAGCGTGCGCTCACCCGACAACCCAGAGATAGCCATCGCCATTGCTTTCAAGGGTAAGGCGGCGCATTGCACGATACCGCCGTTCGACGTGTATTCGCTGTTAGTTGTCCGACTTTCCCGCCGCGAATCTTCACCCCAATGAAGCGTGCGGCGAAAGGTAGGACTATGGTGGGCGGCACAGGGCTCGAACCTGTGACCTCCGCCGTGTGAAGACGGCGCTCTAACCACCTGAGCTAGCCGCCCACCGAGTAGACCGTAATGATAACAAAGGGCCTCAGAATCGGTCAAACTGCGCCCTGCGCGGCGCACTTCCCTGCCGCATTTTTCCGGCGCGCAACTGACGTCGATCGAGAGAATCGTAGAGGCCCGCGGACTACTTCGCCAGCGTTCTTACCAACCACGGGACCGCATTGGTCGAGTCCCACCGATGGGGCCCGTGAAATACATCGTGACGAAGATTCCCGCCGGCGTCGAGCAGGTCGTACACGCGGCGCGCGATGTCGATCTGCGGTTTGACGTTGTCGAGATTGCTCGCGCCGTTGAGGTTGTCCTCGTCGCCGGTCTGGATCATGAGTGGGCGCGGCGCGATGAGCGAACCGAGATCGCCGTGGTCCGCGTTTTCCCACAAATGGGGAACGTAGTTGCACGAGCAATTCGTGTGCATTTCGAGCAGGGATTCTTTGACGCCGTAAAAGTATCCACTGACGACGGCCGCTTTGACGCGATCGTCCAACGCCGTGAACCACAACGTTTGCAGCCCGCCGCCGCTCAAGCCCGCACACCCAAGTCGGTTCACGTCGCAGTCGGCGCGTGTGGCGATATAATCCGCCGCGCGTTTGAGGTCCCAAACCCACATCCCCGTGACGGTCTGGCCGAGCGGCAACGCCATCTGGTTGATCCATTGGCACGAGGAATTGCGGAGATCGCTTTTCGCCGCATTTTCCTGGCGTTCGCCGAATCCGCGCGCGTCAGGGCAAACCACAACACATCCCGCCTTGCAGAACGCAACGCCGTAGTCATAGTGAAAGTTCTTTATCGCGTCCGCGACCTTCGGCTCCGTCGCGACCCCCGCGACGGCCACCTTGCCGCCGCCGCCGTGCCCGTGCGGACATATCACAACGGGAAATGGCGGCTGCCCCGTTTTTGGGACCAGCACGTAGACCGGCATACCGATTCCCGGCTCCGTCCGAATTTCTACGCGCTCGCGGATGTAATCGCCGCAATCGACGCGTTCTGTAATCTTCGGGTCGAGGTCGCACGGTTTCATCGTGTCCAACCCGAGAAGCTGTTCGAGCTTTCCCCTCGATGCGGCGCGCCATGTCGCCACGTCCGTCGCAGACGTTCCCTGAAATCGCAGCGCCCTGCCAACCTCGTCGAAGCGTTGGCGCACGTAGGGCTGGACCGAATACGGCGGGATGTCGTCCGCGGCAAGTGACGCAAGACAGAACAGGACGCTCAGCACGGCAAACGGCCGCATGGCTACTGGCCTGCGCCAATGCCGAACGCGTCAGTAATTGCGCTAAGGACAGGCAGGCGCACGCCAAAGAGAGCGGCCCCCACCGCGATAAAACCGATCAATACGGCAACCGCGAACACGGCCCCAATAAATGCCCTGATCTTCGTCCAACGCAGTGCCTTCGACATCGTCCATTCCCCTCCCGTTTACGCGCTGTGCGCGCTTGCCCCTTCGACAATTTTCATGAACCGGCGCCCGTACTCGACGTACGAATCGTGCAGCGCTTCTTCGCTTGGTGCGCCTTGGCCCGTGTGGATCACGGCGGCCAGGTGCGGCTCGATCGAAAAGCCGCCGTCATACCCTTTGGCAAGCAGATCGGACACGATCTCCGGCACGTATCCGTCTCCTTCGCCGCAGTACGTGTAGAGTTCTTCGCCATCGGTCCTTTTCGCGTCTTTGATATGGACGTAGACAATGTCGTTGTAGACGGTCTGGTAATAATCCCACGCATCCTGTCCGTACGTGACCGGGTTGCCGGTATCGAACACGACCTTTAGCGCGGGGCTGTTTACTTCTCCCAACAGGATATTGCTGTTTTCCGCGGACAGCCCGCCCCAACCGCTGCAATTCTCATGGCACAACGTGATACCGCCGTCCTCCGCCATTTTGGCGAGCACCCTCATCCGGGCGATGGCTTCCGCGCGCCATTCCGGTTCGGAGACAGGATGCTTCGGATCGTTCGGATAACTCATCACGCGGATGAACGGCGTGCCGAGCCGGTGCATGCGCGGAATCGCGCGCGCAAGATCCTCTACATCGATGTTCGCGTCACAAGTGATGGGCCGGGCCCAATTCGCGATCGCGCTGCCGAAACATGAGACCTTCATACCCGCGGCGTTCACCTTATTCGCAACCTCATCGAACAGCTCGTCGCCCACCATTGTGAGGTTCGTGCCGTTCACCAGCCGCAACTCGAGGTGGTCCCAGCCCAATTCGCGGTGCGCCGCAATCTGCGCATCGATGGTCTTTCCCGCTTCGTCCGATATTCCCGAGTAAAACATGTGTCGCTCCTGCACTCGCCGGCGCCGAGTTACCGGCGCCGCGCCCAATTTTGCATTACTGCTGTTGGCCCTGCTGCGATTGTTTCCTCGCAAACTCTTTCTGCCGCGATTCCATCTCCGCGGGCGGTATATCTTCGACGTGCGTGGCGATATACCACTTGTTGCCGAACGGATCGGTCACGCCCGCGGAACGCTCCCCGTAGAACATGTCCGCCGGTTCGTAGAGTGTCGTCGCCCCGGCGCCAAGCGCCCGCGCATACGCCGCGTCCGTGTCCGGCACGTACAAATGAATCGCACTCGCCATGGCGCGCCACTGCTGCGTCGCATCGGATACTTCGATCATCGAGTCGCCGATCCGCGCGGATGCGTGCATGATTTTCCCCTCCGGCGTCACCGACCGATACGTCTCAGTCGCGCCAAACGCATCCCGCAAGAACGCCAGGAAACGTGTTGCGCCGTCGACATGGAAATAAGGAACGACGGTCTGAAACCCTTCCGGAACATGTGACTTCGCTTTCGCCACAACACCTCAACGGAGCACGGGCGCCCCGCCCGTGATTAGGCTTCGGATTGGCGAGTTGGAAAACCCGCAGTTCAAACTAATTCCGCACCAACGCCTTTTCGACGCTGTGCCGTTTGTCTTTTCCTTCCAGCGCTTCTACCAGGGCCAGCGCAAAATCCATCGCCGTACCGGGTCCGCGCCCTGTGATGATCTTGCCGTCGCACTGCACCGGCGCGCCGGTATATGTCACGTCCGCCAGACCCATTTTATCGACGAAGCCGGGATAGCTGGTTGCCTTCTTGCCCTTGAGCAGACCCGCGTTCGCAAGCACCTTTGGCGCGGCGCAAATCGCTCCGGCATATTTCCCGCTGTTCGCCATCTTGTGCAGCACGTCATGCACGCGCCTGTCGTTATCGAGATGGTCGGCGCCCGGCATCCCGCCCGGCAGCACCACCATGTCATAGTCGTCCCGCAGCGCTTCGTCCAACGTCTTGTCCGCCTGCACGGTAACTCCGTGCGCGGCCTTCACGTTCTTGTCGCTCAGGCTTGCGGTGACGACATTCAGGTCCGCACGCCGCAGCAAGTCGATGATTGTGATCGCTTCGATTTCCTCGAAACCTTCCGCAAGCGGCACGAGTACTTTTTTCATGGTAAATACCCTCCCGAACGGACGCAACCCTCGTCCGCTACTGCAAACCTCAGTCTAGTGACCCGGCGTGGCCCAGTCAATCAATCGAACAGGCGGTCTCATGAGGCCGGCCGGTTCCCATCAACACATCTCGGGACGTTCGGACGCCTCGCATTCCATTGGTTTCCCGAACCGCCCCGGCGGTTTCGATTCTCTCCTCGTTTCCCGGTAGCATATCGGTCCAGCGGTGGAGGGTCATACCATGCCTGTTTTGTCGGAGTCGAACGTTCAGACCTATTTGGATCGGTTTGCGAAGGTGGCGCCCGACGCGAAACCGTTGTGGGGAAAGTTCACGGGCGCGCAAATGCTTGGGCACGTGAATTCCACGTTGCTGTACACCCTGGGCGAAACGCCGCTCCTGGCGTTTCGCGGCAATTTTAAGACGCAGTACATCTATGCTCCGCTGCTGCTGAATGGCATTGCGAAGTTCCCCAAGAACGTTCCACTCCCGCGCAGCAAGAAGCAACCGCCGCCAAAGTTTCCGGAGGGCGACTTTGAGACATTGAAGGCCACGATCCAACGCCTGTTCGCAGAGGTGAAGGCCGGCGAGTTTTCTCCGCCGCATCATCCGTATTTTGGCAATATCGGGCCGACGCGTTGGCTGAAGTTTCACGCGGCGCATTTCGATCACCATCTTCGGCAGTTCGGGCAATGACTATTGCCTACCGAGCAACGGGGAGAATCGCCCGAATTGCGCTGAATCGGCCGGAGCGCGGCAACGCGATTACGCTCGAAATGCCGGGCCAACTCGCGGCCTTTGTCGAGCAGGCATGCCTCGATCCGTCCGTGCACGTCATCGCGCTGTCCGGGAACGGTTCGGGCTTTTGCGCGGGATACGACCTTGTGCTGACGGCGGAACACCGCGATTCCGGCGAACAAGCTGGCACGGTTGCGGGCACAATCTTTGACGCGGATGTACAGCGCGCGAACCACGACCCGTCGAAACCGTGGGACCCCATGATCGACTACGCGCTCACGTCGCGGTGTGTCCGCGGTTTCATGAGTTTGTTCCACGCGGACAAGCCTGTCGTGTGCAAGGTGCACGGCTACTGTGTCGGCGGCGGCACCGACATGGCCCTGTGTTCGGACCTGATCATCATTGAAGATAAGGCAAAGATTGGGTATCCGCCGGCGCGCGTGTGGGGGTCGCCGACGACGTCGCTGTGGGCGTACCGGCTGGGAATCGCACGGGCGAAGCGGCTACTGCTCACCGGCGATTGTTTGTCCGGAGCCGAGGCCGTCGAGTGGGGGCTTGCTACCGAGTCCGCGCCCGCGGACAAACTCGACGAACGGTTTGAAGCTCTCCTCGAGCGAATTGCACGATTGCCCATCAACCAGCTCATAATGATGAAGCTGCTGCTGAACCAGTCCCTCATGGCGCAAGGTCTGCACACGACACAGATACTCGGTTCTGTGTTCGATGGAATCACCCGGCACACGCCGGAGGGTTATGCCTTCCAGCGGCGCGCCGGCGAGGCGGGATTCAAACAGGCCGTGCGCGAGCGCGACGAACCGTTCGGGGACGCCGGCCGTTCCACGTACAAGGGGTGATCTTTCGTGTCGATGGAACAGTCCAATGCGGACGCTGAAGGACGGCGCGCGCGTGGCACAGCGTCCGTGGTACTCGGCTTGGTCATCGTTGCGGTACTCGCATGGCTCATATTCGGACCATCCGAAATCGATCCCATTGCGTGGACTCCGCCAGAAGCGCCTTCACTAACCGGCCAATTTGCTCAAAACAATGTGCTGGATTCGATTGAGCTTCGTTTCCGAGGACAGCTCCTGGGGCCGGAAGATATTGCGCGAGACAAGGAAGGGCGTTTTTACACCGGCCTGGCCAACGGCTCGATTGTTCGAATTGCTCGCGATCTACTAAAGACGGAGTTGCTTGTGAATACCGGGGGGCGGCCGCTTGGAATGGAGTTTGACGCACAAGGGAACCTGATTGTCTGCGATGCGCACAAGGGCCTGCTGTCGATCGATCCGGAAGGAAAGATCACGACGCTTTCCACGGAGGAGGGCGGCGTGCCGTTTGGTTTCACGGACGACTTGGCGATCGCGACGGACGGCACAATCTACTTCACCGACGCCTCGTACAAGTTTCATGCACCAAATTACCTGGCGGACTTGATGGAGCATCGTGGGAACGGAAAGTTCTTGAAGTACGACCCTGCAACGAAGACGACAACGAAGTTAATCGGCGATTTGTGTTTCGCGAACGGCGTTGCACTGAGCCCGGACGAATCGTTCGCGCTGGTAAACGAAACATGGAAGTACCGCGTTTTGCGCTACTGGTTGACCGGAGACAAGAAAGACACATGGGACGTGTTTATCGACAACCTGCCGGGTTTCCCCGACAACGTTTCCTCCAACGGCAAGGGCACGTTTTGGCTCGCGCTGGCAAATCCGCGTAACGCCGCCGCGGACGGAATGGCGCCGTATCCATTGCTGCGGCGCGTGGTGTGGAAACTGCCGAAAGCGATGCACCCGGCCGCGGTGCGCTACTCGTTTGTGTTGGGTTTGGACGCGCGCGGCAAAGTGATTCACAACCTGCAAGGTCCCGGCGGATCGCTTGCCCCAGTGACGAGCGCAAACGAGTATGACGGCAAGTTGTTCCTCGGCAGCGTGGAGGACAGCCAATTTGGCGTGTTCGATTTGGCAGGGCTGAGGTGAGCACTCGCGTGTGGATGAGACCGATGGAAACAATGAGAGATCGATTGGTCGCCGCAACTTTTGTGTCCGCCGTAGTGATGCTGCCGGCATGCACGTCCGCACCGCCGATTAAGGTGGCGGACGATCTCGTTGCGTACTTGCGAAGCGAAGGTGTTTCCATCGAGACGCTGGAGCCCGCGCCCAAACCCGAGGGGAACTACTTCCGGTTTGACGAGGGCGTTCGTGCAAAAGGGCCGGAATTGTTTCTCGATATCCTCCGCATCGAAGACCGGCGGGTGTTCGACATCGCAAAGTCGGCCGGAAAACTCCTGGTGGTTGCGGAAGCCGTGGCGGGGCAGCCGATCCCCGACAATCCAATCGTCTTCGCACGGCACCCGTTTGTCGTAGTCATTCGCGAGGAGCCGGCAGGTGCGAACCTCGAAGCGACGCTTGCGAAATTGCTGCCGCCTGAGCGAGAGTAGTGAGTCCCTGTCAACGTTGGAGTATCTGCGAATGGTTGCCAGTCTCCTCGCATCCGCATTTCTACTGTCCGCCGCTGCTGCGCCCGTGCCCGTGATTCTCGACACCGATTTGGGCGACGACATCGATGATACGTGGGCCTTGGCGATGCTTCTGGGTTCGCCACAGGTGGACGTAAGACTGATCGTGACTGCGTCCGATGACACGGAGACAAAGACGCGCCTCGTCGCGAAAATTCTCGAAAAGATGGGGCGCGCGGATATTCCTCTTGCGAAAGGCGTGAAGAACAGCGACAACAAGATTCACCAAGCGCAATGGCTGGGCGACTATCAATTGGCGCAGTACAAGGGCACGGTTATCGACGACGGAGTCGGCGCATTGATTGACACCGTCAAGAAATCGCCGAATCGGACCACCTTGTGTGTAATCGGCCCGCAGACGAACATCAAGGCGGCGCTCGAGCGTGACGCGTCGATTTCGGAGAAGGCGCGGGTAGTGCTGATGGCGGGCAGCGTATACGTCGGTTACGACGGCAAGCCGGAGCGCAGTCCGGAATGGAACGTGGTGAAGGACGTCCTGGCGGCGAAAGCGGTATTCGCGGCGCCGTGGGAGATTACGATGGCGCCCTTGGACATTTGCGGCACGCTGCGCCTGGCGGGCCCGCCCTATCTCGCCGTGAAGAACTCGACGAACCCGCTCGCCTCGGTAACGATCGAGAATTACGAACTCTGGGCCAATCGGAAACACCATCCCGCCGAATCGAGCAGCGTGCTGTTCGACACGGCGGCGGCGTATTTGACGTTTGACGAAAGCCTTATGGAAATCGAAACGGTGCACCTTTCGATTGACGAAAAGGGCAACACTATGCCGGACGAGAAAGGGCGTCCCGTGCGGTGCGCCCTGCGCTGGAAAGACCGCGACGCGTTCGAGGCGCTGCTTGTTTCGGCGCTCACCAGCCCAGACGCGAAGGCCAAGTAGCCGTGGGGCTGTTTCTAAACGTATTTGTGTCCGTCGCGACGTTTTCCACGTACCTTCACGCGCGGCGGCGCCGTACGTGGTTGATCGCCTTCCTCATCGCGCTTCCTGCCTTCGTCCCGTTATTGGCCGCATACAACCCGTCCGAATCGCCGACCTACGCGGAAGAAATTGTTGATGCGGTCGCGCAGTTCTTGTACGTGCTCACGATCACACCGCTTATGGCGTTGGTGTTTGGGTGCTCGCTTTTCTCAGAAGAAATCGAGGCGCGGACGTTGCCGTTGCTGCTTGCACGGGCTGCGCCGCGTTCGGCAATTGTGCTCGGCAAGTACGCCGCATTCGTCTTTGTATCGGCAATCCTGATCTTGGTTTCATTTGCGCTGACGTTCGCGAGCAGCGCGTATTTCAACCGATTGGCCTTCGCGGACTACCTTGGATTGTTCGCGCGGTACTCGCTGCTGGTCCTCGTTGCGCTGGTCGCGTACGGCGCATTCTGTGTAGCAATGAGCACGCTTACAAAGCACCCGGTCGTGGTGTCCGCGTTGTTCATATTCGGATGGGAAAAACTCGTCGCGGCGTTGCCGGGCTACGCGGATTTCATTACGCTGCAAAAGTATGTTCTGCGGCTCTTGCCGGAAGTGACCTTCAATCGCATCGAAGTCGAAAAAGTCGAGCTGCCGCCCGAACTGATGAGGGCGGTGTATCCCGTCTCGGGATGGTTCTCGATTACGGCGTTGGCCGTTGCGTCCGCATTGTTTTTGGCGTTAGCGTGCTACGTGGTGCGGTCGCGGGAGTATGTGACCGCGAGTGGCGCGGGGTAGGTGGGTGAAAGGACAAAGGGCGTAGCTTTCACTGGGCTGTATCGCGCAGGCGTGCGACGGGAGAGCGCGACAAACGTTTGGAGAATCAAAATGAAAATGGTGAACAGGCGCGAATTTCTTGTGGCGGGAGCGGCGGCGCTGCCCGCAGTGGCATGGGCTGGGCAGGCGCTCGCCGCGAAAAAGGATGAGGACGAGTCGCCGAAGTACGGCGGGTTCCGTATGGGATCGCAGAGTTACAGTTTCCGGTATTTCAAGGATCCGGCGGTGGCCATCGAGAAGCTCAAAGAACTCGGCCTGTCGAACATGGAATTCTGCAGCGTGCATTTCAAGCCGGACGCCTCCGATCCCGGTTTCGCCGCAATCAAGGCGTTAATCGCGTCGACCGCCATCGCCGTGCCCGTATACGGCGTCGAAGGGTTCGGGCAAGACGAAGCGGCAAACCGCAAGAAGTTCGAGTTCGCAAAGGCGCTCGGGCTCGAGGTGATCTCCGCCGACGTCGAGAAGGAAGGAAATGCGTTCAAGATCGTCGATGCGCTGTGCAAGGAGTTCAACATTAAGATTGGAATACACAACCACGGTCCGGGCGCGCGGTACGACAAAGTCTCGAACACGATCGAGGCGGTGAAGGGTTCGAGCGCGCTTGTGGGCGCGTGCGTCGACACGGGCCACGTGATTCGGTCGGGCGAGAAGCCGCACGAAGTGATCGCGGCGCTGGGCGAGCGTGTGCATTCGCTACACTTGAAGGACTGGGTGCTTGGCGGCAAGGAGCAGATCGTCGGCGAAGGCGACATGGACCTTGTCGCCGTTGCGAAGGCGCTCAAGGCGATTAACTTCAGCGGCCCCATCATGCTCGAATACGAGGAGCACGAAAGCGACCCAGTGCCGCACATGAAGAAGGGGCTGGAGAATTGGCAGAAGGCGTGCGACAAGGCATGATGCGAATTGCGCTCATGACGCTGGCAGCCATCGTGTCCGCCGGCGCCGTCGAGGTAAAGGTCGTCGCGGAAGAAGATGTGTACACCTTTACGAATCCGAACAATGGATCGGGCCCGCTGTGGAGTTACGGGTGTTCCCCGATAGCGCGCGTGGGCGATCGTGTATTCGTCGCGCAGATGGAGACCGGCGAAGGCGTGCCGCGGTTGTGCAACACGCGGTGGAAACTCCTCGAGCGTGGCGAAGGCGGCTGGAGCGTCGTCGCGGAAACGCCCGACTTCAAACAACGCGAGCCAACCGTTCTGACAACCGACGCGGCGCGGCGGCTTTTCTTGTACGTCAATCCCTCGATCATGCCGCCGGGCACCGAGTACGGCGCGTGCGAACCGCACCTGCTCTCGTTCGACATCAATGCTGCGCCACTATCACCCGCGAAACTCGCGCCCTCGTGGATCGGCACGCCCACGTTTACCGATCATTCCTACCGCGGTTACGCAGCGGACGCGAATGCGGGGCGCATTCTGATGTTTAATATTGACGCCCAAACCAGCGTTCAGCACTACTGCCTGCTCGCAATGGAGGGGACCGTCTTATCGAGGGGCCAGGTCACTTTTCCCGTTCGCGGCTGTTATCCGCAGGTCGCGTTGGAGAACGGGCGTGGCCATATTCTCGCCGTGGGTGATATCGTCGAACCAATCGAGGAATGGCGCGCGTACAAGAAAGAACAGACCGGGCAGGCGTGGGACTACGTCTTTCGCAGGTTGTTTTATGCCTCGAACAAGGACATCGCACGCGATCCGTTTATCGAGCCGATCGAGATCGCCAATGTGGACGCGACGGCGGGCCACATTTCCAACCAGGACCTCTGGGTTGCGCCGAATGGCGACGCGTACATCATGTACACCGAATCGGAGGTGGGATCGGCGCTGATGCGCGACAGATTCTTCCCCGGAAAATCGACGGTTCCAAGTCTAAACCTCGCGATTGTTCGCGACGGCGCCATCTTCGGGAGGCACGTGCTTGTGGCGCGATCGGACCAGGAATACGTGGGGCATGCCCGCTTCCACGTAGCATCGACGGGCGAGGTTTACGCGCTGGCCTATGTCGCGGGCGCATCGCCGCGGAACGAGTTGCTGCCCATTTACCCAAACGTCGTTCCGACCCGGCGAATTCCGGTTCCGTTCAAGACTCCCTTTGGGAGCTTCCTTCTCGCGTCAGTCCGGGCGGGTAACGCCGCGGGCGATACGATCGACCTTATCGGCGTGAACGGGAAGGGCGACACGATGGCGTACGGGCAGGTCGCGCTCAAGTAAGCGGCGTGCCGCTCCAGCTCTGCCCGGCTCCGCGCCGCGCATGGCCATTGCATCCGCTGCTCCGCTGCGTTAGCATTGCCGACGGAGCGTAACGGGGAGACCATTCGTGCCGGCAGAGACTGTCCGCTGGTCGGGCGGATCGTTGTTTATCATAGATCAGACCTTCCTACCCACTGAGCTGCGAGAAATTCGACTCGAAACGGTCGAAGCCGTGTGGGAAGCCATCAAGTCCTTGCGCGTGCGGGGCGCGCCCGCCATTGGGGTGTGCGCCGCATTTGGCGTCTTGGTCGGGATACGCGAACGGGGTTGCACGTCTACCGGCGACGTGCTGCGCACCGTAAACGAAACGGCGGACCACTTGGCCACGTCCCGGCCGACGGCAGTCAACCTCTTCTGGGCGCTCGATCGCATGCGCACCGTCGCGGCGGAGCATGCGCATCTGGACGGCGCTGCGCTCGAGAGGCGGCTCGAGGCGGAAGCCATCGAAATTTGCGCGGAAGACACGCGCCGCTGCCGGGCAATCGGCGAGCACGGCGCGAAACTCATCGCAAACGGCGACGGCGTCCTCACACACTGTAACGCGGGCGGTCTTGCAACGTCGTCCTACGGCACCGCGCTCGCCGTGATGTTTCGCGCGCACGAACTGGGCAAACGGTTCCAAGTGTTCGCGGACGAGACGCGGCCCTTGCTGCAAGGCGCGCGATTGACCGCATGGGAACTGATGCGCGCGGGAATTGACGTGACGCTGATTTGCGACAATACCGCGGCGCAAGTCATGCGCGAAGGTCGCGTACAGCTTGTCGTCGTGGGTGCGGATCGCATCGCGGCGAACGGCGACGCGGCAAACAAGATTGGCACGTATAACGTCGCCCTGATCGCAAAGGCGCACGGCGTGCCCTTCTACGTGGCGGCCCCTCTGTCGACGTTCGATTTCTCGATCGCCTCGGGCGACGAGATTCCCATCGAATTGCGCGGCGCCGAAGAAGTGACGCACGCGTTCGGCAGGCAGACCGCGCCGGACGGCGTGAAAGTGTACAGTCCGGCGTTCGATGTAACACCCGCTGAGCTGATCGCGGGTATTGTTACGGAACGCGGGGTGCTGCGCCCTCCGTTTTCCGAATCGATCGCCGGGGTCGCGGGCCAACGGGCGGCGGCGTTTTAGCGACGATGCTCGACGCACTCATCGAATATGTTCAAAAGGCCGGGCCGGACGAGTTGGAACACCTTGCCATACAGGACGCGGCCTTGTGCCTGGCGTGGCACAGATCATGGGATAGCAACGCGGAGCGCCAAGCGCAGTGCGAGGCGATACCGTCGATCGTCGAGAAATGGGCAAACGGCCCTCACGTAGGAAATGTCAATACGGAGGGCCGCCGGCATCAGTGGACGCTTCGCGAATTCATCGACGACCTGCAGGCGGGCAGGGTGCGATCGTTAGCGTGGGACCAGGTGACGTTTGGGATCGTCGTCCTGGAACTCATCGACAAGATGGGCGCGCCCGAATCGTACGCGCGCCTGCGCTCGCTGCTGGTGCCCCATGCTAAACAACTCGCCATTCAGGCGAAGGCGCTGCCTCCCGCGCCCGGCCTTCCCACGATATCGGCGCGCCTTCACGTTGTTACGAGCAAGCAGATCGCCGCGGCCCGCCCGCGCGATGTCAAAATATTCGCCGGCATCCCGGTCAACGTGCGCGGCCCCGTATTGATTCACGATAAGGGCCACTTGAAGATACTCGATCAGGTGCCGGAAAACTGCACGGTCGTCGTCGAGGACGGCAGCGTAAGCATCGAAGGGTTTGTGCTCGGCCGCGTCGCCGCGTCGCAACACTGTGAAGTGCGCGAAAACATCTCCGGCATGGTCGTGGTGCGGCAGGGCAATATTCGCGCGCGCGGCATCCTCGTCAAATCGAAGGTCATCTCGAAGTGGGGCAGCGTCTGCGGAAAGGCGGCCGAATCGCCCGAACTGGTGTTCGCGGGGACGGAAATCCGCGTCGAGGCGAGCACGAACATGGGCGAGTTCAAGGCGCCGGTCATTACCGTATTGGGCGACGTGCACGGCGGCGTTTTCCACGTGACGCGGCAACTGGCCGCGGACCACTACCGTAGTTCGGACAACCGCGGGTTATCGATCGTGCTGCGCCAGGACCTCACCTGTCAGGACTACGGCGAAAATCCGGGTCCCGACGGGTTGCGTCTCCTGATGAAAGCGAACCGGATGAAGCGCGACTTGGCGGCCATGCGCGAACGCGTTGCGCTGGCGCATTCGGAGGCGGAGCACGCCGCGCGTTGCGCCCTGACGTTTCTGCTGGGCGACGACGGCGGGGACCCTGTCGCGGAAAAGTTGCAGCATGCGCAACACCGGTTGGCGCTAATCAATCGTGTTGCCAGCATCTTTCAGACGCTTATCGCGCTGGCGGAGGAACGTGTCGAACGTCTCGCGCGGTACGAAGGCAGGATTTGGGAAGAAGACGATGAGTCGAACGAGGAAACCGCGAAAGACCTCAACGAAGTGCACGCGGATTTCACCCAACTGTCCTCCGAAGGCGGCGCGGAAAACGACCTGGATAACGAGATGCAGGAAATTGCCGGGCTGCGCGAACGCCTGCTCGCACCCAGCGCGGACCTCGCCAAGGTCGCACAGACGCTGGAGTATATGCGGGACCGGCTGCGGCTCTGGAAACGCGAGCGCGAACATCTTCACGATTTGATTGCGAAACACGAGAGCGAAGTGAAGCTGCTGCAAGGCGCCAATGCGCGCGCCCGCGGTATGACGACCGCAATGCCAATGGTCCAGTTTCTGAAGCAACTTATTACCCACTTGCGCGATCGCGGCGATGCGCCGAACAGCCCGCAAATGCTGCGGCTGCAAAGCGGTTTCATGCGCGTTGCGCTGCGTACGATTAACAGCCGGGTCGAGCGCGCGGAGCGCGACAAACGCACCATCGAAAAAGCGCGCGATGCGATGAACGATGTGGCCGGCCGCCTGCGAAAGGAGTTCCAAATCCCGTTCGAAAACGATGAAGCGGACTCCGGCGAACTTCCAAAGGTCTCGGGCGCGTTCGATGCCGGAGTTAGAATACTGGCCGACGTCTACCTGTTGAACGAAACAACAAACCCAAAGAGCGGGGCCGTTTTGGTGACACCGCTGTCGCACGCCACGAAAACGTATGTGCGCGATTCCGGGCGTATCGTGGAAGTACAGTAACATTCGCGTTTCAGTTGGCCGCGCATAATCGATTGGGTAAACATGAATCCAGCGGAAATCACCGACATTCTTGCCATTGACGGGCCCGCGGGCGCCGGCAAAAGCACGGTCGCGCGCGGCGTGGCCGATGCGCTGCGTTTTGCGTTCCTCGATTCCGGGGCCATGTATCGCGCGGCAACGTGGTACGCGCTACAGCGCGGCATCGATCTAGAAGACGCCATCGCGTTGGCGGGCGCGGCGCGGGCAATGCAGTACGATGCGCGGGAGTTGGACGACGGGCAGCACGTTTTTGTGGATGGCCAGGACGTGACGCGCGAAATTCGAACGCCGGAGGTTACCCGTTACATCGCGAGCCTCGATCACAATCCCGACGTCCGCGCGCACCTCGTCGAATTGCAGCGGGCGGTCGGTGCGCGCGGACGCACAGTGGCCGAGGGTCGCGACATGGGGACGGTGGTGTTCCCGAAGGCGAAGTGCAAAGTGTATCTCGACGCCTCGATCGAAGAGCGCGCGCGCCGGCGTGGACGCGAATTCGATGCGAAAGGTATTGCATACGACGCGGCGTCGCTCAAGGAAGACATTCGTGCGCGGGACGATAAAGATATGACGCGCACCGTCGCGCCGTTACGGCGCGCGCCGGACGCTGTATTGCTGGATACGTCGCACATGGCGACATCGGACGTCATCGATGCGATCGTGGCGCTTGCGAAACAACGATGGTAGACGCCGCGAGGGGAAACTGCGAGTGGCGTGTCGCGCCCGATAATCGCGCAGAGGCGCTTGCGCTGGCTCGATCACTGGATATCGCCCCCGCCGTTGCTCGCGTCCTGTTGTTGCGAGGCGCAACAACCGTGGACGTAGCGCGGCGCTTTCTCAATCCCAGCGAATCGCTGTTCTCCGACCCTTTCCTTCTAACCGACATGCGGCGCGCCGTCGATCGCATCGCCACGGCGCGCGAGCGGGCCGAAACCGTACTTGTCTTCGGCGACTACGACGTCGACGGCATCAGCGGTACCGCGTTGTTGATTCGCGGGTTGCGCCGTTACGGAATAGAGCACTGCCTGTACGGCATGCCGAACCGGCTCGTTGAAGGATACGGCTTGAGCCCGGACCGGGTGGAATGGGCGCGCGGTCTCGGCGTGTCTTTGATTATCACCGTGGACAACGGCACCGCCGCGCTGGATGCGCTCGACCGCGCGAAGCAACTGAACATCGATACGATCGTAACGGACCACCATCTGATTGAAAACGGCGTACCGGACGCGCTCGCCGTCATCAACCCAAAGCGCGAGCCGAACGATCATCCCGCCGCCAACTTGTGCGGGTCCGGTGTCGCCCTCAAGCTTGTGCACGCCTTGACCGGCGAATGGCGCGACCTGGATTTGGCCGCGCTCGGCACGGTCGCGGACGTTGTGCCGCTCATTGGCGAGAACCGCGACATCGTCGCGCTGGGGCTACGCCACGCCGCCGCGTCGAAACGCGTAGGCCTCGTCGAACTGGCGGCCATCGCCAAACTCGCGGTGGATGAGATCCGTTCGGAAGACATCGCGTTCCAGATCGCGCCGCGCATCAACGCCGGCGGCCGAATGGGCGACGGGCTGACTGGATTGGAGCTGCTGCTGACAGAGTCCGCGCAGGAAGCGCGCGTCATGGCGGAAGAATTGGACGCCGCCAACGAGGAGCGCAAATCGATCGAGAGCGAAACACTTTCCGAGGCGCTCGCCATGTTGAAGAATTCGTTCGCCCCGGAGCAGCGCAGCATCGTGCTCGCAAGCCGCGAGTGGCACCGCGGCGTGATCGGTATTGTCGCGAGTCGCATCCAGGCGCACTATTACAGGCCGGTAATTCTCGTAGCGATGGACAATGATGGCGTCGGGCGCGGCTCCGCGCGAAGTATCGCAGGTTTCAATATCGCGTCCGCAATAGAGACCTGCAAGGAACACCTCGACGCGTCCGGCGGCCATGCAATGGCCGCGGGGCTCACGGTGCGCGAAGAAAAGCTTTCCGCATTTCGGCGTGCCTTCGAGGATGCGGCGTGCGCCGCGCTTCCTCGCGGCGAACTACGCCGCGTGTTGGATATTGACGCGCAGGTATCGCTAACGGAAATGGACATGCGCCTCGTGCGCACGCTGGACAAACTGCAACCGTTCGGTCAGGGCAACCCCGCGCCGGTCTTCTGCGCGTATGGTGTGCGCGCCGCGGCCGATTCGTGGCGCGAGTTGCGCGGTGGACATCTCAAGGTCGTTGTGAAGGATGGACCGAAGCTCATTGACGCAATTGGATTCCGCATGGCCGATCGTCTTCCGGCGCTGACCCGCGCGGACGCGATCGACATTGCGTTTGCGCCTCAACTGAACACCTGGCGCGGAGACACAACCGTACAGTTGGTGCTGAAAGACGTGCGGGTGGCCGCGCGCTAATTCCGCGAGGGACCGGCAGGTTCCGCGACCCCCGCCTTGATCAGATGCTCCAGCGCAAGCGGCTCCAGCGCAAGCAAGTCGATTGTACGATTAATCGCCGACTCCCATTGCCCGACTTGTTCCGGCGGGTTGGGCGAACGAAACGCATTGTGGAGAGCGACCCGAACTATGTTGGTGATTTCGGTGTCAGGGGTGTAGCGCGCAACGTGCTCGTCAAGTTCGTCGACAAAGGCCCAAACTACCCCCGGATTCGGGCCGAGCCAAATCGCCCCGTTCTCCAGGGCCCAATTTTTCCAGTATGGCGCGGCGAAATCGACCAACTCGACACGGCCATCGGCGTGACGCAACTCGATCCACAGGTAGTACTCGTCTTCTTCGACCTTTGACACGTCCGCGCGCAATTCGATCGGATTACCGCCCTGGCGCACGATGAGCGACCCGGCAACGACTTCATAATTTTGTCCCGTGAGGTGGCACAACAGATGGCACCCGATTGTATTGATAGCGGCCGCATGGTGAACGGACGGCAGCATGACCTCGCGAATCGCTTGCGCAAGCTTTGCGCTCACGATATCTCGAAGTCCGGAGGGCAATGGAGTGGTACTCATGTGAGCCAAGGTACCGGGGCCGGCTGTGCCGGTCAACGTAGCAGAGCATACCCTCTGGAATACGTACCCGATTTCGGGTAGAGTGTTGTCCTATAGGAGCGGCACGAAAAGGAGTTGCTATGACCCTTTCCGACTACCGCAAGCGGCTGTTGCTTTTGCCCTTTATCACCGAATTGCCCGAACCGTTGCGAGCGCGCATCGCCATGTGTCTGCTCTGGATTGGCCAGCCGGCCCAGTTCGCGGTCGGTGACGCAATCTTCGTTCAGGGCGACGAGGACGAGAACACGGGCTGCGTGCTGCTGCAAGGGGAAGTTGAAGTCCTTCGCGGCAATCAGGACGCCGTGCGCGTGCAGGCGCCGGAGCTGTTGGGCGAAATGCAACAACTGGAACCTACCGCGCAGCGGACAGCGACCGTCCAGGCGATCGCCGACGCGCAAACGCTCCTGTTTTCGTGGCATGACTTCGTCGTGTATTCCGCCGTCCTTCTGACCACCGAAGAACAAATTGTGCTGCGGGACGTCATTCGCAATTCTGCCGCACGCCGCCGCACGTAGGTCCAGTTCCGTTCAATCGAGCGTCCAGGGCTTGCGGTACTCGTATGTAAGGTACGCGTTCGCCGCCTCGTTGTTCGTGATGCGTTCCGCAACGGGGTCCCACTCGATGCGCGACCGGGTCCACAACGCGATGTTGCCCAAATGCGCGATCGTCGTCGATCGGTGACCGTCCTCGATATCCGCATTCGGTTTGCTGCGCGATTTAACGCAGTCCAAAAAATTGCGCATGTGCTGGACAGTGACGTCGCCTTCGTCCACCTTCACTTCCAGTTTCTCGCCGCGCGGCGCGGAGTCCTGGAACTGGCCGCCCGATTCCTGCCGGATTTGGTATCCGCGAGACCCAGCGTAGACCGTGCCCTCCGTCCCGCGCAGTTCGCACTCACCATAGGGAAACATGCTGGTCCCGCTGGCTTCGTACTGGCCGAAAAGCATGAGGTGGCCGGTTGGAAACTCGTAAACCGACTCCATCGTGTCGGGAATCGTGCGCGCGTCGTTCACCGCAAACACGCCGCCGTGCGCGCTGACGGACGCAGGCGCGGTCTCGCCGATGATCCAGCGCAGCATGTCGAAGTAGTGGATGCCCCAGTTCGTTGTCTGCGACGAGTATTCCTTCCACCAGCGGAATTTGTACGGCGCGATGTTTTCGTTAAAGGCGCGCTCGGGCCGCGGACCAAGCCACATGTTCCAATCAAGGTCCGCCGGCGGTCTGGAATCGGGCGCGGCGCCGATGCCTGCGGGCGCCATATTGCTGATGCGGTACGCGCGCGACACCGTCACCTTGCCGACCTTGCCGCCGCGCACCAGTTCGCCCAACTGTGCGAGCATCGCGGACGAACGACGTTGCGTGCCGACCTGCACAACGCGCTTCGTCTCCCGCGCGACATCGACCATGCGACGGCCTTCGCCGATCGTAAAGGACAGCGGCTTCTCGACGTATACGTCCTTGCCCGCACGGCATGCCGCGATCGTCATGATGGCATGCCAATGATCGGGTGTGCCGATCACGACGGCATCGATGTCCTTGTTGTCGATGACCTCGCGCCAGTCCGCAAAGGACTGACACTTCAACTGCGCCGCCCATTTGTCGCGGTACGGCGTGTACACGTCGCACACGGCGGCCGCCTGTGCGTCGGCATGGTTGCAGGCGGCGCCGATCAATTGCCCGCCCCGATTACCCACGCCGACGAAACCGAGCCGCACTCGTTCGTTTGCGCCATAGGCGCGCGAAGAGGCGAGCCCCGCCGCGAGAACAGCCCCACTCTTCACAAACGTGCGCCGTCCAATCCGATCAGTCATGTTTCGTTTCCTTTCGATGAGGCCCCAGCTATGGACGATTTGTCGGCGAACCGGAAGTCACAATGCGTAGCACCTTCCATGATCGTTTGCGTACGTGTCAATTGGACGGACGGATTGAACCCTTCGATCAGCGCGTAATCGCGACTGCAGGACAGAATTCCGCCCAATTCACGGAGGCCGAGCGCCTCGTACATCTCGGCGTAACGGCAGCGGGTAACGTTGAACGACAACGTTTCCTGCGTCGATTCGATCATGTCGATATCGAGTGCGTCATCCGCCCGCCACAAAGTCAGGGTGTTCGCAAAGTGCGCAAGCGAACATCCCCCCGAATGCTGCGCCAGCCCGGCGCCGGTCTCGCGAGCGAGCTTTAGTATCGTCTCGCGAACAACCGCAATCACGCGCTCGCGCCCAAACTCGTGCGACATCGCTTCGATGATTGGGCCGACGATCCGCGCCTCGATTTCGCGGCGCGCAAGGATGCTGATCGCACCCGCACCGCGGTCCGTGGGTCCGTTGACGGTCTCCATCGTTGTCTCTTCTCCCGTGCGCTTTGTGTGCGCTCCCATGCGTGACCGCGCCTGATTTGGTATTAAACATACATGATTCGGCAAGTTTTGCGGCGGTCAACTTGACTGGGCGCGTCACACTGCTATAAAACCTATCTTCAATCCTCGTTTATCTTCGGAAGGGTTACGTATGTCCAAAGCGTTTCAACTCGTCAAACCGAGTCACGTCCCGGTGTTGGACGAGGGGTTCCGCCCGGCGGTGCTCGCCAACCGCGCGTTCTCGCGGGAAGTGGACGAGTCGGGCGTGGGCGTGCCGCTGGTGCTCGGATTGGAGCGCGCGGACGGGTCGGTGTCGCGGTTCGAGACGCGCGTGTTTCCCGAAGGCCACGTCCGCGCAAGCGCGAACCTGATGTACGTCGAGCGAATCGTAAAGTTTTTACTGTGGCAGCGCGGCGGTTGGAAGGTGTACGTCGGCGGGCCAAAATCGATCGGCGCACACATTGCCGCGACGTACGCACCCGAAGGCGCGCGCGCGTTCGATTACCAGTTCATGGGACAGGACGTATATGAACGCACCTTTACCGTCGTTACGTGCAGCGCGGACGAAGTGCCGGCGGAAAAGGAAACAACGCGTCCGCTGGGACGGCACCTCGACGGCTACCGCATCGGGTTCGATCTGGGCGCATCGGACCGCAAGGTTTCCGCGGTCGTGAACGGCGAAGCCATCTACAGCGAGGAGGTGGTGTGGGAACCGCGCAAACACGGCGACCCCTCCTACCACTACAACGAAATACTTGCCGCGCTGAAGTCGGCCGCGTCGAAATTGCCGCGCGTAGACGCAATTGGCGGAAGCAGCGCCGGTGTCATCATCAACAGCCGCCCTATGATCGCGTCGCTGTTTCGTTCGGTGCCAAAGGACCGCTTCGGCGAAGTACACGACATTTTCCTGCGAATACGCAAGGAGTTCGGCGTGCCGGTCGAAGTGGTCAACGACGGCGAGGTGACGGCATTGGCCGGGTCCATGTCGCTCGAGGATAACGGCGTGCTCGGAATTGCGCTGGGGTCGAGCGAGGCGGGTGGTTACGTCACTATGGACGGCAACATCACCGGCTGGCTGAACGAGTTGGCGTTCGCGCCGATCGACTACAATCCTGCCGCGCCGGCGGACGAATGGAGCGGCGACCGCGGCGTCGGCGCGCTCTACTTTTCCCAGCAGTGCGTGTTTCGTCTCGCACCCGCCGCGGGTATTTCTCTGCCGCCGGACGTGACGGACGCGGAGAAGTTGAAGTTTGTGCAGGAGAAGTTGGAGGCAGGCGACAAAGGCGCCGAGAATATCTGGCGCACAATGGGCGTGTACATGGGGTACGGGCTCGCGCATTACGCCGACTTCTACGACCTGAAACACGTGCTCGTGCTCGGACGCTGCACGTCGGGCCGCGGTGGCGACCTGATTGTCGATGGAGCGCATGAGGTCATCAACACGGAATTTCCGGCGCTGGCGGAGCGGGTTCAGGTCCAGTTGCCGGACGAAAAGGCGCGGCGCGTCGGGCAATCGATAGCTGCGGCAAGTTTGCCCGCGCTGTAACACGAAAGAGGACCAGCAGATTTGAAAAGCGTGCGCATTCGGGAGGCGGCACGCGAGGATCGCGAGGCGATCGAACGGCTTGTGAACGCGGGCGCGCGCGACGTTCGAAAGCGAATCGGTCCGCACCCGCCCCCGGTTAAATCGGAGGACTTGAGCGTTCGCGGCTGCCGGGGATTGGTGGCCGTCGCCGCCGGGCGAATCGTCGGCAGCGTCACGTACCGCGTGCGCGGTGGGCGGCTCCATTTGTTCAACCTTGTCGTCGATGCCAAACACCGCGGAAACGGCGTCGCGCGCGCGTTGGTGCTGGAACTCGAGGACGTCGCCCGGCGAGACCGCGCAAAGCAAATTACTCTCCAAACGGTCGCCGAGCTCGGGGTCGAGCCGATGTTCGAGAAACTGGGCTATCGGGTCAAGAGCGCCAAGCGCGAGTTCTTGTTTTCATCGGACCAGAAACGCGCATTGACCACCGTATATATGGTAAAACGCTTGGGGAAATCCCCCGGACCCGTACTTGGAGACTGATAGTGCCCATTGAATTCAACATGACCTCGGCGCAGTTCTTCGTGCCGGACGGATTGGAGGCCGAGGCGGCGCTGGCGCGCACCACCCACATGGCGGTCGGCGCACACCAGGATGACATCGAGATCATGGCGTACGACGGCATCGTTAAGTGCTTTCAGCAGACCGGCAAGTGGTATTGCGGTATCGTCGTGACCAACGGCAGCGGTTCGCCGCGCGATGACGTATACAAAGAGTACACCGACGAACAGATGCGCGAAGTGCGCGTGATCGAACAGAAGAAGGCGGCTGTCGTCGGTGAGTACGGGTCGCAAATTCTGCTCGACTATCCCAGCAAGGCCGTGAAAGACGGTGGCGACAAGCGGCCCGTCGAAGACCTCGCAAAAATCCTGAAGCTCGCAAAACCGGAAGTCGTTTATACGCACAACCTCACGGACAAACACGAGACCCATATCGGCGTCACGCTGAAGGTCATCGAGGCTATCCGCTCGCTGCCAAAGAAGGACCGCCCAAAGGCGCTGTACGGCTGCGAGGTGTGGCGCGATCTCGATTGGATGGTGGACAGCGACAAAGTCGCGTTCGATTGCTCGGCACACGAGAACCTTCAGATGGCGCTGCTCGGCGTGTTCGATTCGCAGATCGCCGGCGGCAAACGCTACGACCTTGCCACAATGGGCCGCCGCCGCGCGCATGCGACCTATCATGCGTCCCATGCGACCGACAAGACGACCGGCATTACCTTCGGCATGGACCTCACACCGCTCATTACCGACGATGACATGGACGTGGCCGATTTCGCGCAGGAACTCATCCGCCGCTTCGCAACCGATGTGGCCGTGCGCATCGGGCAGTTGCGCGGCTAGCCGCGCAACCGCGTATGCCAGCGCAAACAGGCCGCACACGCAAAAAAATCGGGTTCTGGCTGGCGCTCTTCCTGCTGCAGGCCGTCGCGTCGCTGGGTTGCGATTCCTCAGGAAGCAGTCGGGCGTCTGCCCGTAAGGGAATCATCACGTTTGGTCCTAACATCACGGAGACCGTCTTCGCCCTTGGGCAGGGCGATCGCATCGTCGGCGTCACGGATTTTTGCGATTACCCACCGGAGGCCAAATCGATTCAACGTGTCGGCGGGTATCTCGACCCCGACCTCGAGACAATTACCGCGCTTGCACCGGAATTGATCATCCTTCCGGGAAAGATGGAAAAGTTGGCGGCCCTCGCGCAGCAGAATGGGTATCGTATTCTGAACGCGCACATGGATGACGTGAAGTCGATCCATGAAAGTGTCCGCGCGATCGGCGACGCGCTCGATTGCGCGCAGCAGGCGGAAGCACTGTGCGCAAGAATCGACGCCGATCTCGACGCGGTGCGCAAGTCCACGCGGGGAAAACCCCGGCCGAAGGTGCTCCTGATCAACACGCGCCAGAGCCACGACCTCAACAATCTGTTTACCGTGGGGCGCCTGTCGTTCATGTCCGAGTTGACGGACATCGCCGGAGGCGACAATATCTTCAACGACGCCGATAACCCGTATTTCGAGGCGTCGAAGGAGAGTGTCGTGGCGCGCGCGCCGGATGTGATCGTCGAGTTTCACGCGGGCGAGAATCTTTCGCCCGAGGAGCAGGCCCGCTACATTGCGGACTGGGACGAGCTAAGCACCGTGCCCGCGGTTCAGAACGGGCGCGTGCACCTCTTCCTCGAATCGTATGGGCTTCGGCCCGGGCCACGTGTGGGGCTTATCGCGAAACAACTCTCGGAGATGCTCCATCCCGCAGCCGGTGAGAAAGAGCTGTGACGCCGCTCATCGAAATGTCCTCGATCTCGTTTGCGTACGAATCGGGAAAGTCTGTGCTCGAGAACGTGACGGCGTCACTGGGCGATGGCGAACTTGTCGGCATTGTCGGCCCAAACGGCTGCGGCAAGAGTACGCTGTTGAAGTTGATGTCGGGCGCACTGCGACCCGTGACCGGTACCGTCCGAATCGGTGGCCTCGCGTCGAACGCGCTCAGGCCTATGCAACGGGCGCGTATCGTCGCGTTTCTGCCGCAATCGGTGAACCCTATCTTCTCGATGCGCGTGAGCGAGGCCGTGGGTCTGGGGCGGTTTCCGCACGTCGGCGCGTTTGGGACCTTGAGCGCGCACGACCGCGCCGTGACGGACCGCTGCCTGACCGAGACGGAGACGGCGACGCTGCGCGATCGGGACTTTCTATCGTTATCCGGCGGCGAGCGCCAACGCGTGCTGCTCGCAAGTGTGCTCGCTCAAGAGCCGCGCGCGCTGTTGCTGGACGAGCCCACCTCGTCGCTCGACATTCACCACCAGATCGAAATTTTCGCCCTGTTGCGGCGGATCCGGAACGACCACCGCGGCATCGCCGTGGTGACGCACGACATCAACCTCGCCGCGCGGTTCTGCGATCGCATCCTGCTGTTGGGCTGCGCGTCGCGCGGCATCCTGGCTTCGGGCTGCGCCGGCGAGGTCGTTACCGAGCCGCTGCTGTCCCGAGCGTACGGCGCGGCAATTCGTGTGTGCGCGCACCCGCTGACGGGTACGCCGCTGGTGACCGTCGATGCGCTCGCGGAGCCCCGGCAATGAAGTCGCGCGCGGTAGCGATTCTACTATGCGCAATCGTGTGCGCGGCGCTCGTGCTCGCGAGTATTGCGATCGGCACGGAATCCATCGACCTGCGCGACGCGTTCACCCAATGGCGATCCGGTGCAGACCTTGCCGGCGCGCGCGAACTTAATATCGTCCTGACACTGCGCCTGCCGCGCACCCTGCTCGCTTTGCTGGCAGGCGCAGGGCTTGCCCTGGCCGGGTGCGCGTTTCAGGCGCTGTTGCGCAATCCGCTCGCGACGCCGTATACGCTGGGCATTGATAGCTTCGCCGCGCTTGGCGCATACACGGCAACCGTGCTCGGCGCGGGCACGGCGATGAATGTGCTTGGCTACTCGTTAGTGCAGGTTGCCGCGTTCGCCGCGGCGACACTCGACGTCTTGATCATATACGCGATGGCCACCCGCGCGCGGCGCATGTCGCCGCTGGTGCTACTGCTCGCGGGAGTGACGCTGGGATTGCTCGCAAACTCCGGAATCTTGTTCCTGCGCTATCTTGCGAAACCGGAGCAACTCATCAACATGGACCGCTGGCTCATGGGCGGCGTCGACCTCATCGGGTATGAGCCGGTGTGGACGCTGCTCATTGGCATCGTCCCGTGCGCGCTAGTCCTCCTCGCGCAGGCGGCCCGCTTCGATCAATTGGGGTTCGGCGAGGATCTTGCCGCGGGCCGCGGCGTGGACGTGCGCCGGCTGCAAGTGACAACGTTTCTCGTCTGCTCGATCATGACCGGCGTCATCGTGTCGAAAGTCGGACCCATCGGGTTTGTCGGCCTCGTGGTACCGCACGCCGTGCGGACAATCACCGGCTCGCGCCATCGCGTGCTCATGCCCATGAGCATGGTCGCGGGCGGCGCATTCTTATGTTTGTGCGACATCATCGCACGCAAAGCAATGACCGGCGAAACGCCGATTGGTATCATCACGTCAATCGTCGGCGCGCCCTTCTTCCTATACCTTCTCGTGCGGAGGCGATTCGCGGATTGGGACAGCCAGTAGCGAAGTCGCGAAGCGAGGACGTTAGGGGTCGGAAAGCAAGAGTAGGACGGCGGCTATGTTTCGCTCCAGTTCGCGCTGACGGTAGACGACAGGCCGCCGCGGGGTTTGCACGCGATCTCGATCTTCATGCATTTCGGTTTGCACGCTTTCACGAGGTCGTCAAGCATTCGATTGACGAGGTGCTCGTACCAGATACCAACGTTTCGGTAGGACATCAAATAATACTTCAGCGAGCGCAGTTCGATGCAGTGGCGGTTGGGGGTGTACGTAATAGTCACCGTGGCAAAATCAGGTAGACCGGAGAAAGGGCACACCGACGTAAACTCGTCGGTGGTGGTCACGATATCGACGCGCTGCGCGACCGGCTTGTCGGCGTATTCGTACTCGAAGCATTCGAGGCATGCCGCGTCGATTGCTTCCGGGCCGGAGAACGGTATTGTCTTATCGAGCGCCCTGAATTGCTCCCGCGCCGACGGTGTTGGCTTGTCCACAATCAACTCCCAACGTTCTCGTTGAGTTCTCGTTTGAGTTCTCGTTCCCAAGCTCCGGCTTGGGAACGCAATTAACGCGAAGCTCCGCTTCGCGTTCCTACCAATGTATCCCGCGCATCAACGCGGCAAACACCATCGCCTCGGGCGAAACGGCGTCGTCCTTCGGCTCCGCTTCGTCCTTCGCCTTCGCGGAATCCGGGAACAGCTTGTACGCGGTGTTCAGCACCACGTCCGAGAGGCCGGGCAGCAGCGTCGTCATGACCTGCGCAAACACGCCCAACCGCGTGGCAATGCGTTTCGGACGATAGATGATGGCTTCGACCAGCATGTCCGCGGCTTCCGCCTCCGTAAGCGCGGGCACATGTTCGTACAGGCGCGTGGGATCGATCATCGGCGTGCGCACGAGCGGCATGTTGATCGTCGTGAACTTCACGTCCTTGTCGAGGAACTCGGCCTGCACGCAGCGCGCGAAGGCGTCGAGAGCGGCCTTCGACGCGATATAGCCGGAGAAGCGCGGCGAGTTTGCAAGGACGCCGAGTGTGGACACGTTGATGATGTGGCCCTGCCTGCGTTCCGACATATGCGGCAGCACGCCCATAATGAGGCGCACCGCGGCGAAGTAATTGATCTGCATCAGACGCTCGAAATCATGGAATCGCTCGTACGACTGCTTGATCGAACGGCGAATCGATTTGCCCGCATTATTGATAAGGATATCGACGCGCCCATGGTCCGCCATCACCTTCTCGAGTACCTCGTCGCAGTGCTTTAACACGGACAAGTCGACGGGATACACGTGCGCTTCGCCGCCCGCCGCCTTAATCTCGCTTTGTACTTCCTTGAGCATGTCTTCGCGGCGCGCAACAAGGCAAACGATACCTCCGGCTGCGCCAACCTTCAGCGCCGTGGCCTTGCCGATCCCGCTGGATGCGCCGGTGATCACGACGACCTTTCCGTGTACAGCGCCCGCGAGCGTGCGGTCCCGGTTGGCGTCCGGATCGAGGTTGCGCTCCCAATAATCCCAAATGGCCGGCGCGTACGTGTCCAGCCGCGGGCAGGCAATGCCCGAACCCTCGAGCGCGCGTTGCGTATCACGGCAATCGAATCGCGTCGGATAGTTGATGTACTGAAGTGTTTCCTTGGGCACGCCGAGGTCGCGCAGAATCGACTCGATGAGGCGTTTCACCGGCGGCAACTGCAGAATCAAATCGCGCATGTTCTTCGGAATGATGTCGAGCATGCGCGCGTCGATGCGCATGGCGAACTGCGGCGCGCGCGACGCTTTCGCAAAAATGTTCAGCGCCTCGCCGGAACGGTACGGCTGCGGATCGGTGAGATGAAATGTGCGGCCGTTCAGCCCGCCCTTGTGCGCAAGGTAGTCCGTAGCGGCGACAACGTAATCAACCGGCACGATGTTAATGCGCCCGCCTTCGAGACCGACCAGCGGCACCCATGACGGCAGCGCATTGCGCACGCGCTGCAGGAACTTGAACAGGTAATACGGCCCATCGGCCTTCGGTATTTCGCCGGTCTTCGAGTTGCCGACGACAATGCCGGGGCGGTAGATGCGATACGGAATCTTGCACTCCGCGCGCACAACGCCTTCCGCAAGGCGTTTCGATTTGAAGTACGGCTGGTCGAACTCCTCCGCCTCCTCGAACATGTCCTCTTGCCAATAACCTTGGAACAGGCCCGCCACGGCAACGCTGCTCATGTGGTGAAAACATTTTGCTTTGATTGCCTCGGCAAGCGTGATCGCCTCGCGCGTGCCCTCGACGTTCACATGGATTTGAAGCTCCTCGTCGTCGCTCATCATGTCGTAGTGCGCCGCAACGTGGAAGAAGTGTTTGACCTTCCCTTCAAGCTTGGTCATTACGTCCTTGCGCACGCCAAGGTGGGGTTTGGTCAGGTCGCCGCGCACGGCGGCAAGACGGTCCGCCTTCAAGCCCAGCTTCTTCCGCAGCGCGTCCAGCTTATGCTCGGATTCGGGCCGCACCAGCGCATAGATCGTACCCTTGCGCTTAGCCAGCAGGCCCACCAACTCACCGCCGATGAAGCCCGTCGCCCCCGTAATGAAATAGCCCATGAAATGCACCCCTTCGAAACGCGACTCAAGGAAGACACGAGATTACCGACGAATGTTACGGCACCTAGTTTACTGGGCGTTTGCGAAGCAGGCAAGAAAAGCTGCCATGCGGCCTAACGCCGTTTTCGCTTCGACAGACGCTTCTTCTTTAGCACCTTCCGAAACTCCACAAGGGAGTAGGCCAGTTCGTTTCGCCGCTTCCACAATCGAGAGAATAGATCAACGTCAGTGAGAAAGCTGGCCAAGGCAACAGGATGTCGGAATGATTGCCGCCACAAAAGGCGCTTTGTATATTTCTTCTGGTGCTTCTCCGCGATTCTCTCCCATTCGCCCTGTTCCGGATATTTTGTGAAGTGAATGTGATGGCCGATTTCATGGAAGAGTACGCTGGAGAGTGCAAGAATGGTGAGATGCTGCGAGTAGTATCGAGTTGCACCCATAATTACGGCCTTGTTTACGAAGATTTCGATGTATGGGGCCTCACCATTCCACGCGGGGTGGTATAGGCCAATGGCATCCGGAATTCTCACCGTACGTTTTCGGCTATACGTCTTGGCTCGTCTACGCCGGCGGGGAAGCGCTCCGGTGTTTGTTAGCACAATACGATTCAGGCCCATGAGGAATTTTGGAGGAATGACGCGCAACGACGAACGCAGCTCGGGAATCAGCGGAAACGGCGGCGTGTAGTCTTTGTATGCCTCGACGAACTTTACTTGTTCGTAAACATTGATGTCGTACTCATTGTCCCAGAACAAGCTCTTTAAGCGCTGGCCTACTCGCAAGTTCATTATCTTTTCACGCCATCGTCGAATCCAGTCGCGCGACTAAGGGTTACGCGGCGCCCCCTACCTTTATCCGAGGGCGTCCGCGATGAATTCGATGATGCCACCGGCGACTTCCCCGGCGATTTCGACGCCGCTGCCCGCCGCTTCGACGATGTAATATGACGCCTCGCCCACGCCCTTGGCGACGTTCACGACGACATCGACAGCCGCCGGACCCCATGCGTCAGAGGTATGAATCGCGATCTCGGCGGCAACCTCGCTTAGAACATCTCCCGGCCCGTCGTAGGTCAAGTTGCTGCGCACGCGCGCACTCTCACGACGGCGCATCACATTGATAATTGCGAGAATCTCGGGCGCATCGAGCCATACGCCACGTTCGACGGCGCAGTAGTCGATGGTCACGCCTTCGACCTGGCGAAGCTCCATCATGCGTCCGGGATACCACGGCGACATGCGCGACTTGCAGTGCGCACCGGCAGCGGGTGCGCTGTGGACAGCCTCGTGCATTCCGCACTGCCGCGTATGGCGGTGCTCGTGCGCTTCAAGGGTTGCGCCGTCAATCGCGGCGCCGTGGCCCGCAGGACAAAAATGCAGCGCGATCCTGCCCATGTGCTTTCCGCGCAACTCGGCATTACAGTCCGGGCAAATGGGGCGCGCCAAGCGCGCTGGCGCCGCCGGGTCCGATACCGTCGCAGGTGCGTCCAACGGAGTGGGTCTCCTCGCTTTTCAGTAAAAGTATGCGCATCGCCGCAGCGCAACGCTAGTGTAGCACGGACTCCAACTCCGCCCACCGGGCAAAGAGGCGCTCGACGTCCGCGCGGGCAGCCGCGAGGTCGGCGGCAATTTTTCCAGCGTGATCGCGGCCTTGCTGGTACGTCGCGGGATCGTTGGCCAGCGCCTCCAAACGCGCGACGGTGGCCTCCGCCTGGTGGATAGCCGCTTCCATTCCCTCGAGTTCTTTTTGCTCGCGGTACGAAAGCTTACGCTTGCCGGGTTCGGCCGACACTCTCGGCGGTTTGTTGCGTTCCTTTTCCGCCGGCGCTTCGACCGGTGCCTGCTCTTCCTTCCACCGGAGGTAATCGTTGTAGTTGCCCGCGATCTGCACGAGACCGCGCCCGCGTTCGAACACGACGAGGTGCGTGCACAAACGGTTGAGAAAGTAACGATCATGGCTCACGAGTATCGCGCAACCGTCGAACGCGATCACCGCGTCCTCGAGCACGCGCAGGGTCTGCAAATCGAGATCGTTCGTCGGCTCGTCAAGCACGAGCACGTTTCCCCCGCGCAGCAATTTCTTCGCGATATCGAGCCGGTTGCGCTCGCCGCCCGAGAGGCGATCCATCGGCATTCGCAACGCCGCGCGATCGAACAGGAACCGTTCGAGGTACGCAGGCACGTGCATGCGCTTACCCCCGATCTCGATGTCGGTAACGCCGTTCGACACAAAATCGAGTATCGTTTGATCCGGCGGAACTTCGTCATGCGACTGATCGACATAGAGAAACTCGACCGTCTCCCCGTGGACGATTTCGCCCTTGTCCGGTGCGTCGATGCCCATCAACACACGCACGAGCGACGTCTTGCCGCATCCGTTCGGCCCCATCACGCCGACTCGCATCCCGCGCTGCAATATGAGCGAAAAATCGCGGAAAAGCGTTTCGCCCCCGGCAATGCGCGAGATTTTCTTCGCCTCGATTACCGTCTTGCCTAGCCGCTGCGTTTGCGGGATATCAAACGAAAACTCCCGGTCGCGTTCGACGGGCCCTTGCGCCTCGATTTCGTAATAGCGATCGACCCGGTACTTTGCCTTCGTGCCACGCGCCTTGGGTTGGCGGACGAGCCACTGCAGTTCGCGGCGCAACAGCGAACGGCGGTTCGCTTCAGTGCGCGCGTCGTGCGCCTCGCGCTCCGCCTTCAATTCGAGAAACCGCTCGTAATTGCCCGGATAGCCCGTAACGCGGCCGTGCTCCAATTCGACAATGCGGTTCACAACCCGATCGAGAAAGTAGCGGTCGTGTGTCACAAGGATGCAACTTCCCGTATATGCCGCGAGGAAATCCTCTATCCACTGCACGCTGGTGACGTCGAGATGGTTCGTCGGTTCATCGAGCAGCAGCAGGTCCGGGTGCCGCACAAGCGCCGCTGCAAGGTCGACGCGCCGGCGCTCCCCGCCGGAGAGTGTCGCGACAGAACGATCGGTGGCGGGCAAATCGAGCGCAACCGTGACGCGTTTGATGTCCTCATCGAGGTTCCACGCGTCGGCCATCTCGACTTCGTGCTGCAGCAACGCGGCCTGCCGTCCCAGCTTCGCATGCTCGGGCGAATCGTGAGGCGTCGCCGCGAGGCGGTCCATCGTGGCGTGATACCTCGCAAGCAGTGCGCGCACGTCTTCAGCCGCGCGCGAAAGCACGTCCCCAACCGAGTCGGATGCCGACGAAGACGGCAGTTGCCCCAGCATGACGACACGCAGCCCATCCTGCCGCGTGATCTTGCCATCGGTCGCCGACTCGGACCCGGCGATGATGGAGAGAAATGTCGATTTGCCGCAGCCATTTCGGCCTATCAAACCAATGCGATCGCCCTCGTGGACCGTAAGCGACACGCGATCCAAGACAGGTTGCGCGCCAAAGCTCTTGGTTACGTCGAGTGCGGTCAAAATCGCGGCTGTGGGTTGTGGTGGCATGTTTGTGCGTGTATTGCGAGCGGTGAAGCCCGGTATACTAGCGCGGCGCGGGCTGTGTTAGCCAACGCGAGTCTGTCGGGGAACCCGGGGGAACACGAGTCAAATGCCACAATCACGACGACAATTCTTGGGCAATGCCGCCGCGTTGGGAATTGCGGCGGGCAGCCGATCGGCGCACGCGCAAGGCGCACCGCGCACGCACGCGGATGTCATCGTCGTCGGCGCAGGGCTCGCGGGGCTGACCGCCGCACGCGAGCTGGCCCGAAAAGGGAAATCCGTCATTGTGCTCGAAGCGCGCGACCGCGTTGGCGGCCGCACGCTCGCGCAGGCGACGCAGAGCGGCGAGATGCTCGACGTAGGCGGGCAATGGATCGGGCCGGGCCAAGACCGCATGCTGGCCTTGGTAAATGAATTTGGTTTGCGGACGTATCAGCAGCCCCACGCGGGCACGAAGATTCTGAAAATCGAGGGCAAACTGCGGACGTACGAAGGCGACATTCCGGCACTGCCCCTTCTGGCAAAACTCGACCTTGCGCGGATGTTTTCGCAGTTGGACAAGTTTGCCAAGACGATACCGCTGGACGCCCCGTACGCTGCGGAACGCGCGCAAGCGTGGGACAATGTCACGCTCGAGACATGGAAGCGGCAGTACCTGCGCACGTCGAAGGCGCAAGCGCTGCTCGACATCGTCGCGCAATCCGTGTTTGGCGCGGAGGCCGGCGATATCTCGTTCTTGTTTTTCCTCTACTATCTGCGATCGGGCGGGTCGCTGGAGAAGCTGATCGGAATCACCGGCGGTGCGCAGGAAACGCGCGTGCATGGCGGCACACAACAAATCTCGGATCGGCTTGCCGCGCAACTCGGCGATGGGCTGCGGCTGAACAGCCCTGTCCGCGCAATTCGGCACGGCGGCGACGGCGTGAAGGTGATTGCGGACTCCGGCGAATACAACGGCGCATACACAATTGTTGCCGTGCCGCCGTTCCTCGCAGGGCGCATCGCGTACGACCCGTCGCTGCCTGCATTGCGTTCGCAACTTACCCAGCGCATGCCAATGGGTTCGATCATCAAGTGCATCATGGTCTACGACAAACCCTTTTGGCGCGGCGACGGATTCTCGGGGGAGATCGCCTCGGACGACGGGCCGCTGTGCGCAGCGTTTGACGATACGCCGGAGGGAAGCGCGGAGGGCTCGCTCATCGGTTTCATCGCAGGCGATGCCGCGCGCGCGTGGACGGAAAAATCGCCCGCCGAACGGCGCGACGCGATTCTGAAGCAGTTTGTCGAGTGCTATGGAGACAGGGCCGCCCAACCGAAGGAATACATCGAGAAAAACTGGCTCGAAGAGGAATGGTCCGGTGGCTGCTACGAAGCGTATATGGGGCCGGGCGTGATGACGTCCTACGGCAAAGCGTTGCGCGCGCCCGTCGGACGAATTCATTGGGCGGGCACGGAAACCAGCGACGAGTGGTGCGGATACATGGACGGCGCCGTGCGCTCCGGCGAACGCGCAGCCGATGAGGTTCTGGCGCGGTTGACGTAGCGATAAGACTGGAAAGGGTGTTACATGGATCGAATTGTACCGGCGATGGCGCTCGTTGCGGTTGCGCTCTTGGGAGGTTGTGTGACAATACAGGAAGAGAGAATCACCAACATGGGGCCGCCGACCGGGTTCATAAACAAAACGATGACCGTGGGCGGCAAGCAACTGGCCTACAACGTCTATGTCCCGCGCCAATACGACCCGTCGCGGAAATGGCCGCTCATCGTATTTCTTCACGGGCGCGGGGAGCGCGGCAGCGACGGCCTCTTACAGACGGATGTCGGGATCGGCCGCGCGATTCGCAAAAACCCGGAACGCTTCCCGTGCCTCGTCGCCATGCCGCAATGCCCTGCCGACAGCGGTTGGAACGCGCGGCACGACATCATCGACGAGACAATCGCGCGCGGCTTCGCGGAGTATTCCATCGATAAGTCGCGCGTCTGCTTGACCGGCCTCTCGATGGGCGGCTACGGCACATGGTCCTACGGAGCGGCGCACCCCGAACTGTTCGCGGCGCTGCTCCCCATCTGTGGCGGCGGAATGACGACGGACGCGCCCGCCCTGGCAAAGGTCCCCATCCGCGTGTTTCACGGCGGCTCGGACAGCATCGTAAACCCGACCGCATCGCGTGCGATGGTCGATGCCGTAAAGAAGGCCGGCGGCGACATCGAGTACACGGAATACCCCGAAGTGGACCACAATTCGTGGGACAAAACCTACGGCGACGAAACCGTTATCGAGTGGATTCTCGAACGGAAAAGGTAGACGATCAACGCATTGGACTGAGATTGGGAGACGCGCGAAGCGCCATCGGAAATACAAGATAACACCGCAGTCGGTGAAGGGGGGGAATTGCTATGGATATTGGTGAAGCCCTCGAAAAACTGTCGCAAATGCAGTCGGGTACCCCCCGAAAGCATTTTGCGGAGCCTGCGCGCGGCCACGTGTCGCTCGGCTTATCATTGCGGGCGCTTATCTTGTTCGTTCTCCTCGGCCCGCCTGTGGTTTACTTCGTTGTAACTCCGGCCGTCCAGACCCCGCCCAACATTGTGATACTGATCGTCGTGGCAATCGTGCTTCGAATTTTGATCAGCGGCATACGCGTGGCCGCGCAATGGGAACGTGCCATCGTGCTTCGGTTGGGAGAATTTCATGCGGTTAGGGGTCCGGGAATCTTTTATATCATCCCTATTATCGAATGGGTCCGGTTTATCGATACCCGCACGTTGGTGCTCAACGTGCCAAAACAAAAGGTCATCACGAAGGACAACGTCCCTGCGGAGATCGACGGCGCGCTGTTCTTCCTCGTGTCGGACCCGGAGCGCGCCATAGTCAAAGTCCAGGATTACCAATTCGCCATGGCGCAGTACGCCCAAGCGGCGTTGCGTGACGTCGTGGGCGGACTGTCACTCGACGAACTGCTCACCGAACGCGAGCGCATCCAGCAGCATATTGCGGAGATCGTGCAGGAACACGTGTCGAACTGGGGATTGCACGTCGACTCGATTCGCCTGCTGGATATTGAATTACCGGAAGACTTGAAGCGCATGATGTCGCGCCAGGCCTCCGCCGAGCGCGAAAAGCGCGCCACGATCACGAAGGCCGAAGGCGACAAGCTCGCCGCGCTGAACCTCGCCCAGGCCGCGGAAACCATGCGTAGCAGCCCCGGCGCCATGCAACTGCGGACGCTCCAAACCATCGACGGCCTCGGGCCGACGGCGTCGAACACCGTTGTGCTCTATCCCATCGAGTTGACGGAAGCGTTTAAGACATTGTCTGCAATAGTTGGCCGGAAGGCCCCAAGCGAGGACAAGGGCGAAGGCATTAACCTTGGTTAGCGCTCAGCGAATGGTGCGATCCGCGCGTCCCATTCACTAAGGGGCACGGCCTCAACGTGCCCGTCCAGAAACAGCACGGCCCGCGCGGGCTTGTATTCCGTATCGGCCGGCAGGTTGTCGCGCGATATGACGATCGGGACAATACTCTGCATCAAAGCGCCCGAGCCTGCATAATCGGATTCATAGTTTGAAGCGTTTGCAACCACAAGCAAACCGTCTTGGATAAGCTGGCGCGCCATTCGTTCCATGTCCTGTTCGGCCTGGCCCGGAAACAGAAGCTCGTACGAGACGGCCCCCTCGATCGCCCACGGCGACCTTAGAACTGCGACGTCCTTCAGATACTCCGGATAGACCGTGAGCCATCCGCCGGGAAGGTGGCCCGTGTTCTCGTTCGCGAACATCTTGCAGGCAAGACCGAGTTGTTTCAGGTTACTGAATTCAAGATCGCGTAACGCATCGGTGACGGCGGCAGTCTCCTCGCTTGGTCGTGCAACGGGTTCGACCGCACTTAACAAACCGAACATGGAAACGTCGAGGGTCAACGAAGGGTTGTCGTATTCGATGCGAATTACCGGAGACGATATTGGGACGTCGCTCCCCCATATTTCCCGTAGCTTGCGCTCGTGTTCCAGCAGCCCCTCCGTCGATATTTCCTGTTCCTTGAATTGGCGGGCAAGATCGGCAGCGCGACTAGTTTGGGCCATGTCTCCCCCGTTATACGTGATTCTGCGTTCGGAAGAACTTGCCAAAAGTGACTGGTCCGCCAAATCCTCCGGTGTAAGTTGCGAAAGCGATGTCGGCATTTTGCCGCCGTTCCGGTCTGCAAACCGCTTTATGGCATCGTAGACGATCCTGCCGTCTGCATACCGCCTCTTCCGTAGTTGTAGTTCCTGTTTTTCCCTCGCCAGGAAATCCTCCGGGAGCCGCACAAGCCGCGCTGCTTGCCCTTCATACTCGCCCTCAACCTCGGTATTCGAGTGATTCAACGATCCTACGAACGTACGCGTGCGGATACCTTGAATGGCCTCGAAAAGTTCAAACTGCATACCTTCCAGGAGAACACTGCATGCATTGCCGTGGTGAGATGACTTGGCGGAGATACCGTCATTGTCTTGCTTCAAGGTGAATCGACCCACGGCGTGGACCTCGCCTTCCTCCCTTTCCAGATACAGTTCCCAAGTGCCGGTAAGGTTAGGGCGCGAGGACTCTGTTGCCACTGGCACGGGTTGAGGGCTTGATGGGACCGGTTGCACGCGCGATTGTCTAGCCGGGACGGTCCGCGCCGACGCTTGCTTGGGCGCGGACGATTCCGATACGGGCGCCGCAAACTCCGGCGTTTGCGGTACGCTCACGCGCGGGTTCGTACGGGCGCCAAGGTAAACCACCGCTCCAGCCAGGATTGCGCCCAACACTATTCCTGACACGCGGAGAAAGGGTCGCATGGCGTATCCCTCGTACGTTGACGGCATTGACGAAAAAATGGCGTGCGCGATGAATTTCGATCAGATTCCTGAAGTCCTGTCGAGCCAGCCGTCTTGTAGGTGGTTGCAGCGTCCGTAGCCCCGTCAGCGTCCTACCGCGTGCCGACGACAAACCAGAGCGTAGTCACGATCAGGATCGCAATGAAGAACAAGCCGCCCGTGATGTAGACGACCTTGCCGTTGACGTACATGGCGTTATTACTCCGGCGCATAGTATGGCCGTGTGCGGCGCGGCCGATCAAGACACCCCGCTTTCGTGTACAATTCCGGGTAACTGCGGTTCTTCAGGAGGGTCTCGCGATGGGCTTGTTCGATAAACTGCGCGGCGAACTGATCGACATCGTCGAATGGCTCGACGCCTCGAACGACACGATGGTTCACCGGTTCGACCGGATGAACAACGAGATTAAGAACGGCGCGCAACTCGTCGTGCGCGAGGGACAATGTGCCGTGTTCATCGACCGCGGGCAGTTGGCCGACGTGTTCAAACCGGGCATGTACACGCTCGACACGGAGAACCTGCCAATTCTCTCCACGATTCAGGGCTGGAAGTACGGGTTCGAGAGCCCGTTCAAGTGCGAAGTCTATTTCATCAGCACGCGCCAGTTCACCGATCTCAAGTGGGGGACGAAAAACCCGATTATCGCGCGCGATCCCGAGTTCGGCCCCGTGCGGCTGCGCGCGTTCGGGACGTATTGCATCCGCGTCACCGGCCCCGAGAATTTCATCCGTGAAATCGTGGGGACCGACGGTACCTTCACGACAGACGACGTGACGGAGCAATTGCGCAATCTGATAGTCTCACGGTTCGCGGACATCATCGGCGAGAGCAAGATGCCCGTGCTCGACATGGCGGCGAACTACGACGAACTCGGCAAGTTCATCAGCGACCGCATCGCGAACGATTTCGATCAATACGGCATCCAGGTGACGAAGCTGCTTGTCGAAAACATCTCGCTGCCGCCGGAGGTCGAGGCCGCGCTCGACAAGCGCACGAGCATGGGCGTGATCGGCAACCTCAACGCGTATACGCAATTCCAAGCCGCGACCGCCATGACCGACGCCGCGAAAAACCCCGGAGCGGGCGGCGCAATGGGCATGGGCGTCGGCATGATGATGGCCAACCAGGTCGGTGGCGTCGCCGCGGGATCGATGGCGTCCCCACCGCCAATTCCGGGCGCAACCATTTTCGTCGCCGTGGACGGACAACAGACGGGACCCTTCGATTCCGAGGCGCTGAAACAACAGATAAAGTCCGGACGCCTCACGCGGGAATCTCTCGTCTGGAAGGAAGGCATGGCGCAATGGACGCCGGCCACCGATGTTGCGGAAGTATCGAACTTGTTCGGCGCCGTGCCTCCGCCGGTTCCGCCGAAGGTGTGATTCAGGCGCGAACGCACCGAGTACAATAATAACGTCTTTGCGTTTACCCCGAAGGGGTTTCGGCGCGCAGCCCAGGGTTGGCCCGCCGAAGTCGCTTCGACGTAGGCGGGGCTACCCTGGGAACCAACCACCCGCATTAGGGAATGTACCCTGAAGGGGTTTCGGCATTAATGTTAGAGGCTCTACGAAACATTGTGTGCCTAATCCACCTCAATAACCGAACAGTGCGTCAAAGCGTGATGTATTGGAAATGCCGGTCTATGTCGTGTCGAGCTCGGGTGCGACGAACAATTCGCGCCATCACGAACTTCGATTGATCCCCGCCGCATGTTCGGCCTCGCGCCGAATAGCCGACCACTCGCCTTGTGTCAATTCGACGTCATCGCCTTCGAGGCCCTTAAGCAACTCGCTTTCCAGCAACTCTTGAGCAACTTCATTGGAGTCATCCAAGGCCCGAATCGCAGGACGAAGCAGTTCATCCGGCGAACTATACTCGCCGCTGGCGACCCATCGCTCGATCTCCCGTTCGATGTCGGACGAAATATTTAACATACGATTGCTATACCTTGAGCCATACTGGGTGTCTAGATCATGCTACCCAAATCGCTAGCGCAACGTATTCTCCGCGGCACGCCCGTTCTCATCCTTGGAAATCCGCCTGTGTGCCTTTGCGTTTCCCTATGCGCTAGAATGCCGGTTTTGGCGTGCCCGGGGGAATCCGCACGCGACGAAGGAGTAGTGAACCGTGGTGGAAACAGTGGAGAACAAGAAAACTTCCTGGCTTCGACTCATCCTGCGGTGGGCCATTCAATTTGTAGCTGTCGTTGTTGTGCTGGGCGCCATCGTGCTTGCGATTGTGTGCAGGGGCGCGCTCTACAACCGCTTTGTCGTGTTCCCGAAGCAGGCCGCCGCATGGGAAGCAATCCGCGCCGCGCGGCAAGAGGTGATACTCGACGATGGCTGGACGGAATACCGCGGCGTGTGTCACAGCCACTCGGAATTGTCCCACGACAGCGAGATGAAGTTTCCCGACATCCTGCGCGCGGCGAAAATTGCGGATATCAGCTTCATCTGCATGACTGACCACGCGCGCGAGGGCAAGGCAGATTACTCATGGGGTTGGAAGGGCCTTCACGAGAACGTGTTGTTTGTGCGCGGGTTCGAGTTGGGCCACGGCTTTATGCCGTGGGGACTTCCCGACGACACCGTATTCTCGACGGACGCGGACCTGTTTTCCATGGCGGAGGAGATCGCCGCGAAGGGCGGCGTGTTGTTCTTCGCGCACTCGGAAGAAGAACGCGAATGGGAGTTGCCACAACTGACCGGTATGGAGATTTACAACCTCCATACGGATGTAAAGGACGAAGGCGAGGTGGATCGGTTCTTGAAGACTATCGCGCCCGACCTTCTCCTCTCGTTGAACAAGTACCCCGACCAGACCTTTCGCCTGCTCTTCGACCGGCAAACGGACATCTTGAAACATTGGGACGATCTCAACGCCAAGCGCAAAATCGTCGGCATCGCCGCGAGCGACGCGCACCAGAACTCGGGAATTCAAGGGTTCTATACCGAGGACGGGAAACTGCAAATTCGCGACACGGGCCCTGACAAGGGACAAGGCGGCGGGATTTCGCTGAACTTTTTTACGCGGGGACTATTGCGCCTGTTTTTCGGCCCGCTCGAACCCGGACGGCGCCTGTTCCGCATCGAAATGGACAAGTACGACCGCAGCCTGCGCTTCGTGAACACGCACATCCTCGCGAATGAACTGACGGAGGCCGGCGTGCTCGACGCGTTGCGCGCGGGCCGCGTCTTCATCGCGTTCGACATGCTCGCCGATGCGCGCGGGTTCACGTTCCTCGCGGAAAGTAGCGGCGCGAAGGCCGTCATGGGCGAAGAGATACCGGTCGCAAACGGTCTCACGCTGCGCGCGGCGTCGCCCGTGCCCTGTCGCTTTACCCTGGTCCACAACGGAAATACGGTCGAACAAAAGGAGGGGCGCACGTACGAATTCGCGGTGACGGAGCCGGGCAACTACCGCGTCGAAGCGGAATTGTCCATCGTCGGCGAATGGACACCGTGGGCGTATACAAACCCAATCCGCGTCACGCCGCAATTGCTGGCAACCCCAACGGTGGCGTCGTAGCGGCATCCGTTCTCAATCGCGGTCTTAACAACTTAGATTTTTGCCGCGTTCTTCGGGTAGTATGATGCTCCAGAGGCGCATGTGCGGTGCGCCTTTCCAGGTACGGTGCGATTCGCGGGGTAGTTCGAAGGAGCGGTGTGCCATGCCGTCTGCGGCGCATTCGATCGATCAATTCGTCCGCTTTATGGTTCTGCGCTATTTGCCCGCGTTCCTCGCGATCCTGTTGCTCATCCTCTTCGGCGCAGCCGCGAAACTCCCGGCGCCGGACCGCTGGGAAGCGACAATCAAGAAGTTCGAAGAAGCGGACAAGCAGCAAGCCCCGCCGCAAAACGCAACCGTGTTCGTCGGGAGCTCGAGCATCGCACTCTGGGACGTACAAGAGTCCTTTCCCGAACTCACCCTGATCAAGCGGGGCTTTGGCGGCTCGATCTTTCGCGAAGCCGCGCAGTACGCCGATCGCATCGTGATTCCATACAAGCCTAAGTCGGTCGTCGTCTACGAAGGCGACAATGATTTGGATATTGGGCTGACCTCGGACGAGGTGTTCGCGGATTTCAAGGCGTTTGTCGCCAAGATCCACGGCGCACTTCCGGACACAAAGATCGTCGTGCTTTCGATCAAGCCGAGCATCAAGCGGTGGGAGCAGTTCGGCGAGCAAAAGAAGACCAACGCACTAATCGAGGAATTTGCCAATGCGAACAAGAACCTCCTGTTCGTAGACGTTGCGTCGCCCTTATTGGGCGCAGACGGCAAGCCACGCGCCGACCTGCTGAAATCCGACGGTCTGCACCTCAACGAGGAAGGCTACAAAATCTGGACGTCGATACTCACGCCGATCCTCATGGAAAAGACCGGCTGACGTGCCCACCGTACCGCCTTCCAGTTCGTTCGCGTGGCCTCACGGAAAACAGTGCGCGGTTAGCCTGAGCTTCGATGACGGCAGGCCAACGCAACTCGATCGGGGCGTCGCAATCCTCGACGCGCACGGCGTACCGGCGACCTTCTATCTTACTCCGCCGTGGATGGATCAGCGTGCGAGCGAGTGGCGCGATGTGGCGCAGTCCGGCCACGAGATCGGCAACCACACCATGACGCACCCGTGTACGGGTAACCTTGAGTTCACGCGCGAAAACCCGATCGAAGACTACACGCTCGAACGCATGGACGCGGAACTCGCCCGGGCAAACGCGGTCATTGCAGAGTTGGTCGGGGTGACGCCAACCACATTTGCGTATCCCTGCGGCGGGACCTTTCTCGGGCGCGGCGAACAGGCCGCCAGCTACGTCCCGCTTGTCGCGAAACGGTTTCTCGCGGGCCGCGGATACTGGGAGCCGTATCCGAATGCGCCGGGCCTCTGCGATCTCGCGCACTTGCTCGGGTGTAGTTTTGACGCGCTCACGTTCGACCAGACGAAGAAATTGATCGAACGCACAATCAACGAAGCAGGCTGGCTCATTCTCGTCGGTCATAACATCTGTGCGAACGACTGGCAGGGCGTGGACCCCGAAGTGCTGTCGCGGATTTGTCAATATCTGGGCGGAAACGACGCGGTCTGGGTGGATACAATCGCCGCGGTTGCACAGTACGTGCGCGACGCGCGTACGGACGCGTCGCGGGCTGTTACACGCGCATGAGCGGGAAACGTTCATGCCGCGCCGCAATAGATCGGCGTACGTTTCTCCGATCCAGCGCCGCCGTGATCATTGGCGCTCCGGCTCTCGCCGCCGTTCCGCGCCGGGTACGCGACATAGGCAGCGAACCGCAGCTTTTTCTCGACGACTGGCTTATCGAATCCGTTGACGGCGTTCGCCGCACGCTCCATTCGCCCGATAAACGTGGACTCCTGAAGGAGGAAGACGGCCGCGATTGGGAGCGCGGAGACGTGTACCACGGCAACATCGTGTGCCGCGACAACGCGGGCAAGTTCCATATGACCTATCGCTATTGGTGGTGGGACCCGAGCGTACGCGATCTCGACCCCAACATCGGCGTTGATCGCGCCCATTGGTTCCGCGAATGTGTCGCGTACGCCCGCAGCGACGACGGAATCCACTGGCATAAGCCGGAATTGGGTCTGCTGGACGGACCGGACGGATTCAGCCGCATCGACGCGTTTCCGTTCGAGCAACCCACCGGCATGTCGCGCGCAAACAATCTCGGGTGCCCCATTGACTTCATCACGGACTTGAACGCCCACGGCAACGTCGCCGACCCGGCGCGGCGGTTCCTGCTGCGCGTAGCCAAACGGGCGGACACGCACCCTTTCGCGAAAGAACTCGAGTCCCACATGTACTACGCAAGCGATTGGCCGGACTTCGCGAACGATCCGGGCTGGTTATCGAAACTCACGCCCATTCCCGACGCTACCCTTTCTCCCCGCGGGTTCCGCGTCATCACCGGCCACGATGCCGGCGAATGGTTTATGGTCGCGCAAGATTCGCTCGGCAATTGGGTGGGCCGCGGCGGCCGCGAAATCGGCCGGTACGCCTCGCCCGACTTAAAGCAGTGGACCGGCCCCGATCGCGTCCTCGCAGTTCCAGACGATGAGCCGCGCGAGCCGGCCGATTGGGTCGAGTATATGGATATGTCGGCCTATCGCGTCGGCGGCCCCAAAACCGGTTTCTGGCTGGGGCTGCTGTGTGTTTTCCATTCGGACCGCACCAACGACCAATATCGAATGCCTACGAACCTGAAGGTCTGGCGCAAAGGGTTGACCGAATGCCGCCTGATGATGAGCCGCGACGCAGGCAAGTCGTGGCAGCGCGTTGGCGAAAAACAGGTCTGGCTTCCGCATCATGTCGAGGAAAACGGTTACGACCGCCTCGTCTTCGCGCGCTGCCCCACGCGTGTGGGCGATGAACAGTGGTTCTACTACGCGTGTTGGGACGGCGACCACCTTGTATTCAACGCCGACGGCACGACCTACTACAAGGACCGAATGCGCACGAGCCGCACCGCGCTCGCCGTACTTCGCCACAACGGCTATATCAGCTTCAACGCCGAAGACCAAGGCATCGTTTCGACGGTGCCGCTAACGTTTGACGGGGCCAACCTCGTGTTGAACGCGTCCCCCCGAGGGTCCGTGCGTGTGGCCGTGTGTGACGCCGAAGATAGGCCGTTGCACGGACTCTCCGAGAGCGACTGCATACCCGTAACGACGGACGGTATATCGGTCCCGGTCCGATGGAACTCGGGCGCAACGCTATCTTCGCTCCGCGGCGGGCCCGTTCGTCTGAAATTCTATCTCGACCGCGCGTCGCTATACGGATTTCAGTTCGCATGATCGCGAAAAGGGCGATACTTCTTGCCGTATGCGCGATGCGGGCTGCATTTGCGCATGACGAATCAATCGCGGACTTTCGCAGCGTCAACGGCAAATCGCCCTTCGTGTATCTGGGCGAGATATTTCGAGGGACGGGCAATGCGGCCGACTTCGACGTCAGCGTCGAGAATGGGTATTACGTCCACGAGAAAGGATCGCCCGATCACTACCTGTTCTTCACGGGCCGCAATCTGGCCCAGGACCCCGTCTGGTATCTCGTGGGATACGCGAAATCGGACAACGCCTTCGGCCCGTACAAGACCGTGCGGCGCTTGACCGAACTCGAAGCGAATGGCGTCAAGAGCCTCTCCAATGTTTGCGTTATCAAGCACAATGCGGCGTGGAAAATCTTTCACGATTCCGTCCTCGGTTACATCGGCGCCACACCCGCTTTGATTCGGTACGCGGAGACACGGGACCTCGACAGCGAATGGACGCCGCGCGGCGTCGCGCTCGGGACCGGCGCGAAAGGCCGCTTCGACGACAATTATCTGATCGATACCCGGGTGGTCCACGACGGCTCACGGTGGCGGCACTACTATACGTCTCCGCGAAACGTGTTCGATACGACGCGCGCGCAAGGTTGCGCCGTTTCGGACGATCTCGCCGATTGGCGCAGGATATCGGAGGACCCAATCCTGGACAGCGACATCGAGGGCCTCGCCATCTTTCCATACGGCGGCCGTTGGATTCTGATGGGGTGCGGACCTTCGTACACCCCGGGACCGGTCCCGTTTCGCACGAAAATATATGAAAGCCCCGACGGCCTCACGGACTGGCGCCTCGTAAGCACGGGCGAAGACTTCGATTGTTCGAACTTGTGGCCCGGTACGTTCAACTTCAATCGAGACGAAAACGGCTTGCCCTTCGTCATCGTGTCGCAGACCGGCCGCGACAAGCTCGATCCGCAACCGATGCTGCTCGCGATGCTCGCCACGGTCCCCGAACCCGGCGCGGAATTGCTCGTCGCAAAAGCATCGTTCCACTCGAAGTCGAAGGAAATGGCTGACGCCGCGGAGATTGCGCATACGTTCGCCGACGGCCGAATCCGGTTCTGGGTGCGAATGCGCGACGTGCGCGAGGCCGGTGCAGCCTGCGTGTATGTACGCCGTCCCGCGCTCCAGGACAAACGCGGCGGCGCGCGCGGCTATCGCTTCGAAATCGATGCGGAGAAGATTCTCATCGCGTCAGAAGTTGATGCGCTCGCTTCAACAAAGGTTGCTTCGCCAAAAGATGCGTGGATTGCCTGCGAGATTCTGTGCGCGGGCTACGCCCTCGCATTTCGCACGTACGACGCAACGTTCCGGAAGGCAATCGCCGAGGCCACTGTGTCGTGCGGCGATTTCGCGTCGGGGTCCGTCGCTATTGGTACTCGCAACGCCGACGCTGAATTCGCGCGGGTCGAGATTTTCCCGCAATAGATTCAAACTACGTCGCGTACGCAGTTTTGGTCGGTAACGAAATAACGAACCCCGTCTCGGGCGAATACGCAAGTGTGCCGCCGTGCTCTTCAATGGTGGCGCGTGCCAGCGCGAGGCCCAGGCCGAGATGGTCGATGCCCTTCGTGGTGTAAAACGCGTCGAACATGGCCGCGCGCACGTTCTCGTCAATCGGCCCGGCGCTGTCCGCAAAGACGATTTCGACGCCCCCGTCCTTTCTGCAAACCGACACGGCCAATTTCTTGCGTTCGCGCCCATCGAGCGCTTCGATCGCGTTCGATACCAAATACATCGTCGCAAGCTGGAGGCGCGGCAGGTTGATTGAAATCAGGGGCAGGCTTGCGTCGTAGCGGGTCTCCAGTGCGACGTTCGCGACCCGCAAATCGTAGCGGCGCAAATCAAGCACCCGCTCCGCCAACTGCGCCGGGTCCATGATGCGCACGTCCGGTTTCTCTTTGCGCGCCACGTCCGTTAGGCTCGCAACAAGCGCGCTGGACTTGCGCACGGCGTTCACCACTTCGCCCAGCATTCGTTTGGTGTCCGGCGTAACGCCCGCGTCCATGCCGGCAAGCTCGGCGTACGCCATGATCGCGCCGAGATAGTTGTTGAGGTCGTGGGTGACGCTGCTGACGCTGCGGCCGACCTGCGCGTGACGAAATACGCGCTGCAAACGCTCGCGCGCGTCGTCCGAGGTTAAGTCAATCCGGCCGCTCATTCGCAGGATTTCGCCGCAACCACTACGACGCGCTCAGGTTGCCGATCAACGCCTGGCCAAACTCGCTGCATTTCAGTTCCGTCGCGTGCTCCATAAGTCGCGCAAAGTCGTACGTAACCTTCTTTTGGCCGATGGTCTTCACCATGGCGTTCGTGATCGCGTCGGAAACTTCGCTCCAACCCATGTGCTCGAACATCATCACGCCGGAGAGAATTACACTGCTCGGGTTGACCTTGTCGAGGTTGGCGTACTTCGGCGCGGTGCCGTGTGTCGCCTCGAAAATCGCAACGCCCGTCTCGTAGTTGATATTCGCGCCCGGGGCGATTCCGATGCCCCCGACCTGCGCGGCGAGCGCGTCGCTCATGTAGTCGCCGTTGAGGTTCATCGTGGCGACGACGTCGAACTCTGTTGGCCGTGTCAACACCTGCTGGAGGAAGATGTCCGCGATCGTGTCCTTCACGAGGATTTTGTCGCCCGGTTTTCCGCCGCAATCGTCCCAGCCGACGGCAACGTCCGAGAACTCTTCGCGCACGAGGTCGTAACCCCACTTCCGGAACGCGCCCTCCGTGTACTTCATGATATTGCCCTTGTGCACAAGGGTGACGCTCTTGCGCTTGTGCTCGACGGCGTAGTTCAGTGCGGCGCGAATAAGTCGCTTCGAACCGTGTACGCTGACCGGCTTGATTCCAATACCGGAATCGGAGCGAATGTTCCACCCGTATTCTTTCTCCAGGAATGCGATCAGCTTAAGCGCACCTTCGCCGCCGGATTCGAGCTCGTACCCCGCGTAGACGTCCTCGGTGTTCTCGCGGAATATCACCATGTCCACGCGGTGCGGTTCGCGCACGGGGCTGGGCACGCCGTCGAAGTAACGCACCGGCCGCACGCACGCAAACAGGTCAAGCTTCTGGCGCAGCGTCACGTTCAGGCTGCGGAACCCGCCGCCAATCGGCGTGGTGAGCGGGCCCTTGATGGCAACGTTGAAGTGTTCGATCGCCTCGAGCGTTTCCTCGGGCAAGTATGTATCGCAAACGTTCTGTGCCTTCTCGCCCGCGTAAATCTCCATCCACGCGACAGAACGCTTTCCGCCGTAGCAGAACTTTACGGCCGCGTCAAACACCGCCTGCGATGCGCGCCAGATGTCCGGGCCGGTACCGTCGCCCTCGATAAACGCGACAATCGGCTTGTCCGGGGCCTTGAGCTTGCCATGCGAATTCATCGAGATGCGCTCGCCCGCGGGCACTTTTATGAACTTGTAGTTGGACATGGTCTCCCTCTTACACGGCGACTCGCGCCGTTCCACTGCATACGTCGTAATCGTCGGACAGTCTATACCGTAACAAGCCGCGCTTCGACTACGTGCGGCACCTTCCGCAACGTATCGAGAACGGACCGGTCCATCGTTCCATCGATGTTGATGACGGTTGTCGCATGGCCGCCCGCGGACTGACGCCCGAGCGCGAGATTCGCGATGTTCACGCCCGCTTCGCCGAGCGTCAGCGCAATTCGACCCAACACCATCGGCTTGTCTTCGTTGGTGCACACGACCATGCCGGAGACAAGCTCGACGTCCAGGCGCGTGCCGTCGATACCGCAGATGCGCGGTTCTTTGCCATTGAACAGCGTGCCCGCAATCTCATGCGATTCCTTGTCCGTTACGGCCTTCACGCGAATCTGAAACGCGTAGTTCGGGTGCGCCGCGCTGCGTGTCTCGCTGAACTCGATGCCGTACTCTTTCAGCAAATGCGGCGCGCTCACCGCGTTCACAGTCTCGACCAGCGGCGCGAGGAACCCCGTTAGAATCGCCGCGGTAATCGGGTACGTATCCGTAACAACCAATTCGCCGTCATACGCAATTTGCAGCGCCGTCGGCCGCCCTTCCATGTATTGCGATACGAACTTGCCGAGACGCTCCGCCAACACCAGTGACGGCTGGAGTTGCTTCGCCGTTTCGGCGTCCATGCTCGGCACGTTCACCGCGTTTACAACCGCCCCGGTTGTCAAGTAATCCACGATCTGCTTTGCGATATCGACGGATACGGTCAACTGCGCCTCGTCTGTCGACGCGGCGAGGTGCGGCGTCGTCACGACGTTGTCGATCCCAAGGAACGGATTGTTCTCGAGAGGCTCGCTGGTGTATACGTCGAGCGCCGCGCCGGCAATTCTTTTCTCGCGCAGCGCGCTTGCCAGGTCCTGTTCGTTCACAATGCCGCCGCGCGCGCAATTAATGATGCGGCAGGTCGGCTTCATCCGCGCAATCTGTTCCGCGCGGATCAGGTTGTTCGTCTTCTCCGATTTCGGCGCGTGAATCGTGATGAAATCGGACCGCTCGATGATCTCGTCGAGCGTCACCAGTTCGACGCCAAGCGCCTCGGCCTTGAGTTTGGTAAGTATCGGGTCGAACACGAGCACCTTCATCTCGAAGGCCTGCGCGCGCTTCGCGACCGCCCCGCCAATGCGGCCCGCGCCAACGATCCCCAATGTCTTTCCGGCGAGTTCCGTGCCGTTGAACTTCTTCCGGTCCCACCGGCCCTCCATCATCGATTGGTGCGCCGCCGGCACGTTGCGGCACAGCGCAAACAGCAGCGCGAACGTATGCTCGCACGTCGAGATCGTGTTGCCGCCGGGCACGTTCATGACCACGATGCCGCGCTTCGTCGCGGCTTCCTTGTCCACGTTGTCCGTGCCCGCGCCCGCGCGCCCGATCACCTTCAACCTGCCCGCCTTCTCAATCGCTTCCGCAGTCACCTTCGTGGCGCTGCGGACTATGAGGCCGTCGTATTCGCCGAGAATCGCCGATAACTCGGCCGGCTTCTGGGCGGGCTTAACGTCTACGTCAAAACCGGCGCCGCGAAGGATGGTTATCCCCTCTTCGCTAACGCCATCGAGTGCAAGTATGCGTGGCATGACTTCATTCCTTCCGAGGACCGCGTGAAAGGCGAGGAAAGCCCCCCAAAACCCGTGGCTGGAAACGACCCGTTAGTCGCGATCCTGTCAGTGCGTACTAAACATGGAAGGCTAGCAGGCGAATCGCCGGAAAGTCAAATTTTGGGCGGGTTTTGCGGCAGTTCTAGGCTGCGCTTGCACCGCCGCCGCGCAGATGGCTCAGTTCCGTAATCACACGCACGCAGGCGCTGAATTCGAGGCCCGCGCGCTGAAGCAGCTCGAGGCAATCGCGAAACGTGGCGCGGCCATCGTCAATCGTCGAACCCGCCAAATCGGCGAGCCGATGCGCGGCGCCTACCGCGGCGGCAAGTTCTTTCGCGCGCGTGGCGCGCTTCGGCTCATGGTGAAATAGAATCGTTTCCGTAATGTCCGCCGGAAGGCCCCACCGCTCCGCCAGCATGTACCCCGCCTCGGGATGGCTGATGCCCAGATAGCGCTGCTCCGCCGCGATCAGGTCGATGCCCTTCAACTCCGGATCGATCTTCTTGTAGTGGTTCGGCGCGACCATCGCAAGCGCGAGCCGGCCGATGTCGCACAGAAGTCCCGCGACGCCGCTCGCTGCAACGTGGCCATGGCCCATCGCCTCCATGATCCGCTCCGTCGCGCGCGCGGTGAAGACCGCGTCCATACGGTATGCCTCGACGTTCAGGCCGCCGCCGGCGTCGTCGAACCACACATCCGATGATTCCGCGATTCGGAACACCTCGCGCGGACCCAACAGCCGAACGGCTAGGTCAAGTGTATCGACGCGGCCCTTGAACCCAAACGTGTCCCCGTTCGCCGTGCCGATAATCTTTGCCGCAAGCGACGGATCCTGTCCAATAACGTCAACCAAGGTCCGCGGCGTCGCGTGCGGATCGCGAAGGGCGTCTCGCAACGACTCGGTCGTCCGTGGCATGCGCCCGAGCGACTCCGTCCGCCGCACCAGTCCAACCACGCTCGCTGCAAGGAACTGGCGCTCGAGCCACAACAAATTGTCGTCTTCCGTTGGCGCGGTTTCGATCGCTTCCGCATACTGCCCGTTGGGATAGTGGCGCTTGATGCTGTACCACAGCGCCTCCGGCGTACACATCACCGGCCGCGCCTTGAGACCCGTGTGGTTCTCGACCTCGTAGAGGGCCTTGGTGTTCAGCGGACACACCATCGCCACCGTGAGCACGGGGCCAAGCCGCTCGACGGGCAACAACTCGTGCTCGACGACCATCTCCCGTGGAACGAGGTTGATGCATTCTTCCTTGACGTCATAGTTCAGTAGATCAATAATCCCAACCCCGGCCTCGCGCGCGACGAGGCGTATGAACGTTTGAAGGTCCAGGTACCCCAAGGCGATGAGGGTCTTCGCGATCTTCCCCCCATGGCGCACCTGCGCGGCCAAGGCATCGTCCAACTGCTTCCGCGTGATGGCGCCGGAGTCTACCAGCAGTTCGCCCATCCGCATGGACTTCCGGGCCGCGTTCGGTTCAGCGTCCCTCTCAGGCTCGTGAACGAAGTCAAAAGGTATATGTGTACTATATTTAGTGGCAGATAAACTCATAACACCAGTATATAGTACCTGCTGGGGGCTGTCAACATTACACGACCCCCAAGTGCGCAGAATTAGTCAATAATTTACTTGACTTTACCGGCGCGTGCGCATATAATACTGAATAAATAGACAGTATTAATACCCCGGAGTGATCGAACCATGAACTCCAACTTCCTATTCGATGTCGATGCCTACTCTAAGCGGCCCCGACGATATGTCGTGCGCCCCACGCGCCTCTCTCGCCACCCGGACATCGAGCAGGCCCTGACCCGCTTGAAGCAGACTATCGACGCAACGCGCCGTAATACACCGCACAAGCGCCGCTCCTGCTTCTGAACGCGAGCCTCTACGCAAGGGCCCGCAATTCCACGCCAAACGTATTGAACGAGTCCGCTTCCGTGTGCTAACCTATTCGTTCTGTCAACGGGAGTGATCTGCCTGCCGGGAGCCGTCTGGGCCGACGCGGGTGTGGGTTGTTCAGGGCATGTTTGACTCGTTAAACAAAAAGCTGGAACGCGTCTTCAAGAACATTCGCGGTCAGGGAAAACTGACCGAGAAGAACATGAAGGACAGCCTCCAGGAAATCCGCGTGGCGCTGCTCGAAGCCGACGTTAACTACAAGGTCGTCAAGCAGTTCATCGCGGACGTGCAGGATCGCGCCCTGGGGCAGGAGGTGCTCGACAGCCTTCAGCCGGGACAGTTGATCGTAAAAATTGTCCACGACGAACTCGTAAACATCATGGGCGGCGCCAACGCGCCGTTGAAATTGGCGCAAACACCCCCGACAGTCATCATGATGGTCGGACTCCAGGGGCAGGGCAAAACGACCTCGGCGGGCAAGCTGGCGCTCCACCTGAAGAAGCAGGGCCGCCACCCGCTCCTGGTCGGCGCGGACGTATACCGGCCCGCGGCCATCAAGCAGTTGGAAGTGGTCGCACAGACCGCCGGCGCGGAGTTTTTCAGCCTCGGCGCGCAGGCCGACCCCGTCGACATTTGCGTCATGGCGCGGGGCGAGGCGCAAATGCGCAACTGCGACATCATCATCCTCGATACAGCGGGGCGCCTGCACGTAGACGACGAGATGATGGCGGAAGTCCGGCGAATCTCCGCGCAGATGAAGCCGCACGAAATCCTGTTCGTTGCCAATGCCATGACCGGTCAGGACGCCGTAAACTCCGCGAAGCAGTTCCACGAAAACCTGCCGCTCACCGGCGTCGTTTTGACGCAAATGGACGGCGACGCGCGCGGTGGCGCGGCAATTAGCCTGATCCATGTCACCGGCTGCCCGATTAAGTTTGTCGGCACCGGCGAAAAACTCGATGCGCTCGAGCCGTTCCACCCGGGCCGCATGGCGGATCAGATTCTCGGCATGGGCGACATCGTCTCGCTCGTCGAGAAAGCGCAGCAGGTCGTCGACAAAGAACAGGCAATCAAGTTTCAGCAAAAGGCAAAGAAGGGCGAGCTTGACCTCGAGATGTTTCTCGAACAAATGCAGCAGGTCAAGAAGATGGGCAGCATCGGCGACCTCGTGAAGAAGATCCCGGGCATGTCGAAGCTGCTGCCCGATGACGCCGAACTGCCCGAAGACGAACTGAAATACACGGAAGCGATCATCCGCTCGATGACGCGCAAAGAGCGGCGCAATCCCAAGATCATTAACGGCAGCCGGCGCCTCCGCATCGCGGACGGCAGCGGCACAACCGTGCAGGACGTGAACCGCCTTCTCAAAGATTTCGAGAAGATGAAGAAAATGATGCAGCAGATGATGAAGGGGCCGAAAGGCCGCTTCGCGGCGATGCGTGGCATGCGCCCACCGTCAATGTTTGGGTAAACAAAACAGGGTATAGGGCATAGGGTATAGGGTATAGCCGTTGGCACATGCGAGCGCGATACCCCATACCCAATACCCCATACCCGAATAACGACAGGAGACAAGAGGTGGCAACAGTAATTCGTTTGCAGCGGGGCGGGCGCACGCACGCGCCGTACTACCGCGTAGTGGTGATGGATTCGCGCAACCGTACGCGCGGGTCGATTGTCGAACAGATCGGCACGTATCACCCCTGCGCGCGCCCGGAACCGGTGTCGGAGATCGATTCCGAGAGGGCGCTGGCCTGGCTGAGCAAAGGCGCGAAACCGTCGGAAACCGTGCGCGCCGTCCTCGCGAAGAAGGGCCTCATGAAACAGGCCGCCGGGGCGAAGAAGTCGTAACGATCGCGATTGCGCTGTGCACGTATTCTCGGGCCAGGCATTCGTGCTCGTGCTCGTAATCGTGCTCGTAATCGTAATCGACTCGTCGAAGTATCGATTTCGACCGGAAGGATTACGAAACTAAATGTCAGCACAACCGAAAGAACTCGTCGAGTTCGTCGCAAAAAAACTCGTCGATCATCCCGAGGACGTCAACGTCCGCGTGATCGAAAACGACGAAGGCCAAACGATCGAACTGCGCGTGAACCCCGAAGATATGGGCAAGGTGATTGGCCGCGGCGGCAAAACCGCAAAGGCAATCCGCTCGCTGCTAATGTCCGCGTCGACGAAAGCGAACATGCGCGCGGTGCTGCAGATCGTCGAGTGAGGCGCAATGGCCGGCGCATGGAGCCGTATCGGCGTCGTCCGATCGGTGAACCCGGCCAAACGCGAATTGAGGATTGACCCGGCCCGCGCGTCTGCAAACCGCGCGGAACAGTTGAAAAGAGTGCGTGTCGCCGTCTGCGGCGGCGAAACAATGGTATGCACGGTAGATGCCGCGAAGTCCAACGGCGACGGATGGATTGTCACGCTCGGCTCAGGCGTTTCGCGCGACGCTGTGGCCAACATGAAAGGCGCAACGGTTGATACCGAAAGACGACGGACCGAGTCCGTCGCTCCCGCGGAATTGGACGCGGCGGACTGGATAGGGTTGAATGTAGTGGGCGCGGACCGTGCGCGCATCGGAGTGATTACCGGATGCATTGAAAGTCCCGCGCACGACATTCTGGAAATTGAGACGCCGGACGGGCGGCAGGTGCTGCTGCCGGCGATTGAGCAGACAGTTGAATCGATTGACCTGGAGACGCGCACAGTCACGGTAGGTGACATCGCGCCGCACGTGATCAGCGATGCGCATTGACGTCATCACGCTGTTCCCGGAACTGTTCGAGGCGCCGCTTCGCGCGAGCCTGCTCGGCAAAGCCGTCGAGAAGGGCCTGCTGACCGTGCAGTGTACGAACCCTCGCGATTTCGCGACGGACAAGCACCGCACCGTCGACGACGCGCCCTTCGGCGGCGGGCCCGGCATGGTGATGAAGTGCGAACCGCTGTTCGCGGCCGTCGAAAGCCTGCGCGGGACAAATTCGTGCGAACGCGTGATCTTGCTGTCGCCGCGAGGACGCCGCCTCACGCAGGACATCGTGCGCGAGTTGGCGCAGCAGCCGGACCTCGTCCTGGTCTGCGCGCGTTACGAGGGCGTGGACGAGCGCGTCAGCCAGGCGCTGTGTACCGACGAGATATCGATCGGTGACTACGTCCTGAGCGGCGGCGAACTGCCGGCATTGACGATCATCGAAGCCGTCAGCCGGATGGTCCCCGGCGTGGTCGGCGATTTCGAGTCCGTCGAGACCGATTCGTTTTACGACGGAATACTCGGCGCGCCGCAGTACACGCGGCCCCCCGAGTTTCGCGGCATGGAGGTGCCGGCGGTATTGCGCGAGGGCAACCACGCGGCAATCCGCCGGTGGCGCAGAATCGAGGCGCTGCGCGCGACGAAAAAAAGACGGCCGGATTTGTTGGTAAACGTGAAGGACGAAGACCGGAAACTACTAAAAGATATCGAAAACGAATACTGAGTTTTCGTGCTCGTGCTCCTGCTCGTCATCGTAATCGATGCTCGAAAATCGATTCGCGAACTACGAGTACGATGACGAGCACGAGCACGACAGAAAATATTTACCGCAACGCACTGCAATAGACAGAGAGGATATTCGCCATGACCGCCCTTGACGAACTGAAAAAGGCCCAACTCAAACCGGCCGACAAGCTGCCGAAATTTCAAATCGGCGATACCGTCCGCGTGCACTTCCGCATCGTGGAAGGTGAAAAAGAACGTGTACAGGTGTACGAAGGCGTCGTCATCGGACGCAAAGGCGGCGAAAGCGCAGAAGCCCGCTTCACCGTGCGCCGCGTCGCCTTCGGCGAAGGTGTGGAACGCGTCTTCCCGCTCCACTCGCCCCGCATCGAAAAAGTCGAAGTCACCCGCGAAGGCAGCACCCGCCGCGCGAAGCTCTACTACCTCCGCGACCGCTCCGGCAAAGCCGCCCGCGTCCGCGCGAAAGAGCGCTCGACCAAAGAAAACGCCGGCGCGCAAGCGTAACCTTTTCTATTATTCTGCGGCGGAGGGCTTGTTCCAGTGCCCTCCGCCCTTTTTTTGCTCGCTCTCGCAGGAAGCTTACATGGAGTGCGGCCGCGCGCAGACGCTGCTTTGGTTTCTTCGGTAAAGTTTGCTCGCCGGGAGCGTAATTGAGAAACCGCCGCCGTTTGATTAACATGCCGACGGCTCCGGGAGACGCCGCGCCGCGAAAGAAGGTTTCACTCCCGAACAATTCTGAGGTCTAACGGTTTTCCTTTGAGGACTGAAGCGGATCAGGTCCACTACAACGCAAAGGACAACTGTCATGCCCCGCACAATTCCGTCCCTTGACGACTGCAAACGCGACGCCGATTTCCTGTTGAAAGACGTCCGCTCGGACAACCGCGGCGTCAGCCTGCGCGCGGTCGATCGCTTCCGCCGGATAGCGCCGTTCAAAGAAATGAGTGCGGAGGAGGTCCATCGAGATCGCGAAAACATCCAGCACAAGCACGCGCTGGCGGTCATCGCGCGCGAGCGCGGATTCGTCGCGTGGAAAAACCTGAAAGACGCGGCGGACGTATTGTGGTGCCCTCCGAACACGAGCGCGTTCTGGCACAACTGGTGCAAGACCCACGAGGAAGCGCGCACCTATCTCGAAGCGAACGGCGGGTACTTGCTCACCGCGCACGGCAAATGGTTCATCGCCGAGCGCGGGTACATCGAATGGCTTGGCCTCGATCCCGACGATCCGAGATGGGCCATGATCGGATACGACGTATACGCCCCGCGTGACAGTAAGGCCTGCGAGGAATTGATTGCCATGCGAAAGGCGTCGAGCGCGGCCAAATAACATCGAATAGCCGCGCGACGCACTCGTGCGTAGCAGCGCCAACGCACTGCGTGCCGGCGCTGATTATCTGCCGAGTCGGCGCTGCAATTGGTCTTCGTAGAGTGACGAGGGTTCCAATGCAGCGCCGGTGTTTTTCCCTTCGACGTGGTCTTCGGGAGCAGTGCCGCTGGCGCGGGGATCGGCGAGGCCGGTCTGGACCGTGACACCGCGCGTGCCGACAATGTAACCGTTACCAAACGCGAAGCTTCGGATCAGACCGTTGCCGCTCGTGTTCCAGTACACGTTTTGCGTCGTGGTGTGCCCCGCTCCGGTGCTCTCGTCGCCCCGATTACCGCCGTACCAGCCGTCATCGAGAATGCACGAATCCACAAGACAAGCCATCGCGAGCGAGTGGTGATACTCGCAGTACGCCGGCAGACCAATCGGGAAATCGCGCGAAAGCACATTCGTGCTGCCCGAACTTTCGCAACGGAGGAACACACAGCCCGTCGTGCCGAATCCCCAGTTCTGAATGAAATTGTGTCGTCCATCGCGCCCAACGCAATCGCGAATCAACACTTCGTTGCTCTGCGAAATCTCGTACAGATAACCACAGCCGCCGCCGCCTCGGTTTTGCGCCTTTTGCAGCACGCAATCGGCAACCGTCACGCGCTTGGACGTCAACACGCGTACGCCGCCATTCTGCAAATGATACCCGTCCGCGCCGGGATGCGGCGAAGGGAACGAATGCACGTTGCGCATCCAGCAGTCCTTGACGTCCTCGAATTCTATCGCGTGCACCTGTAGCTGTGACCATGCGTCCTCCCATGCGACCGCGTTGGCGATGCCGAGGTCTTCGATGCCGCACTCCTCGATGTAGCCGGTCTCGATGCGAAGGCTTGCTCCGTCGCTCACTTTCGCCGGATAGCGAAGCGGCACGTCCAGCACAACCTTGTGTGTCACCGTCCCCTCGCCAAGTCCGGCGACCCGCCTGCGGAAGAAGCTCTGCCACGTACCATTGAATGCCGTCCACGTACCCGTCATGCCATGCTCGGCAATAAACGCATCGCTGATCACCCAACCTATGCTGACGTCATCGCCAATATCCGGAGACGATGCGATCGCGCACTCGACATCGATCGAGCGGTTGACGCCGTCCATGGTCAGAGGGATTTCCGCGCCGTACTGCGTAACGCCCTTGAAAACGATGTGCCCCTTGTACGCCATGCCGTCGTATGACGTGAAATACACGCGGCTCCTGTCCGGCCCTTTGCCGCGCAACACGATGTTCGAAGCGTCGACCAGCAACGCACCGTCGCATCGGTACAAACCCTCCGGAATGAGCACAACGCCGCCGCCGGCGTTCTTGGCCGCGTCAATGGCCGTCTGAATTGCCGCCGTAGAATCGGCGCCGCCAGTGTTATCGGCCCCGAAATCGACTACGTCAAATTTTGCTTTGGTATCGATCTTGGGCATTTCGGCGCCGTTGCGGTAGCCCGCGTACGAGAAATCGTGAAGGAATCGGCCCTGGCTGTCAGTAAATGCGGGCGTCCAGTTTTCGGGGTAGACCGCACTGCGCCACGCTCCTGGCGGCGGGCCGGGACACGATAACGAAACGAGCACGAGGACGAATACTGTTGCCTGGCCTCGCATGGGCGTCCGCTACACGGCCAGGTCCTGAAATACCGTCCGGATTGCGGCAAGCGCCGTGTCATGCAGATGCCCGTTCGTCGCGACGATTCCAACGTTATTCACGAGCGACCGACCCTGCGTGAAGTCCAACGGCTGACCCGTCAGATCTGACACGCGGCCGCCCGCCTCTTCGATGATCAACGAACCCGCCGCGTGGTCCCAAATCTTCTCCCGGTAATCCGGCTGCGCTTTGGTTAGAAGCCGATACAACAAATCGCCATCGCCCGCGGCCATCACCGCATACTTCGCCTGGCTGTCCATCAGCACCGGTTCGGCCCTCACGCCCAGCGTCTCCATCAATTGCGCCACGCGCCCCACGTTGGTGTGGCCCGCGTCCACCGACCGCAGCACGCGCGCTTCCTCACTCGAGAAGATTTCGGACACGTGCAGTTGCTTCGGCGCCGCGCCGTTTTCCGTTAACGGTATGGTCCACGCACCGTCTCCGCGGCGCGCGATAACAAGCGAACCGCTACCCGCCCGCTCCGGCGTTCGTCCATCCACCAGATTCGGGCAGCCCAGAACGCCGAGTTGCACTGTGCCGTCCACAATCAACGCCAACGCGACGGCGTACTGGTCCCCGCGCAGAAACCCCTTCGTCCCGTCGATGGGATCGAGCGTCCAGAAGCGCCGATCGGGTTCCGATCCCCCATGATCGATCCAAGCACAGACAGTCTCGGGAGTTGCGTACGCCATATACCGCCCGACAAAGTGGGCGACTTTCCGGAGCGTTTCCGACGCCTCCGGCTCCCGCAGATGTGCGGAGTCCTCTTCGGCCACGAGCGGATCGCCCGGAAACGCCCTCTCCAACAGGCAGCCCACCAACGCCTGCGCCGCGAAGTCCGCTACGGTTACGGGCGACTTATCGCTCTTGGTGATCGCGTGGTTCACGAGTTCCCGCTCGACGTCGCGCACCAACAGCGAAGCCTGGCGCACGGTTTCCACGGCGAACTGGACTTCCGGGTGGGTCAGGTCAATGGACATGCTTTTACTCCTGCATCGGTCAAACCAAACCCGCTATGGTACCGAATGTTGGACCGAAATCGCAGCTCTCGAAAAAACTCTCGAAAAAACGGGCCGATGCAGCAACGGTCTTTTGCGTCGCGCGAACGTATGCTATACTCCAACGCTTCGCAGTTGCCACGGCAAACGCGGCGCACGCACTTCACTAAACTTTGTTGGAGCAGGGGGTTGGCCCGCGGACGTGGTGGCGGGCCGCGCGCAATCGACCATGACGATGACGTTCAGGGGAGCCATAACCTGCCCGTTGGGCAGCCGGGCCAACGTGCGACCCGCTAATCGCTCCGTACGGTCCCTGCTGCAATGAGCCTTCGTACTCGAGTCTTCCTCATCGTCGCGCCGTCCGTGGTGCTGGTAACCCTGCTGGTCTTCTTCGTGCTCAGCTATCAGATGATGGCGGGCTACGAGCAGATCGAAACACGGGACATGAGCAGCCACGTTTCGAGCGCCGTGGCTACCTTCAGACGGCAAGCGATTACCGAACTGTGCCGCGGCGACTGGTCCTATTGGGACGACGTCTACGAGTTCGTCGACAACCTGAATGAGGAGTTTGTCGACACGAACATCAGCCCACAGAGCTTCGCCGACGTACGCATCGACACCATGATTTTCGTAGATGCCTCGAGCCAGGTCGTCTTCACCCGTTCGTACGATCCCGCCACGAGCGCCGAACAGCCGGTCGCGCCCGACCTCGTGGACGCATTGAAACCCGGCAGTGTCTTCCTTCAACACGCCGAACCGTATCCAGAATCCTACGTATGGGGCCTGATACCCGTGGGAGAATCGGTGTATAGCGTGGGTTCGCGGCCGATTCTGACTAGTGGCTACGAGGGGCCGGTCCGCGGCAGCCTCATCATGGCCCGCCGCGTGACAGACGACCAAATTAAGGAGCTTGGCGATCAACTTCGACTGGAATGCAAGGTCTACTCTCCGGCGGCGGGACTTCCACCGGACATCGCGCCGATTGTCGAACAGACGGCGGTCAGCACGGAAGACGAATCGGGCGCTATTGTCTCGCGCAAGAGCGAGGACCGTATCGCAGGATACGCCGTGCTAAAGGACATCGCCGGCAACGCCGCGCTCGTACTCGAGATCGAAACGCCGCGTCATATCTACTTGCAGGCAAAGACCGCCAGACAAGGCTTTGCCTTGTCCTTTATCGCCATTGGCGTCTTCATGCTGGCAGGCCTCATTGTCGTGCTGGAATTGATCATCGTGTCGCGCCTTCGCGCGCTCGGCACGCGCGTGCGGGAGATTCGCACCGGCGGCGATTGGAGTGCGCGAATCGCCGTCAAAGGCCACGACGAATTGTCAGGCCTTGCCAAGGACGTGAATACGCTCATCGCGGCGCTGTCGGAGTCGATACGGAAAGAGGACGAGAAAGACCGGCGATTCCGCATGCTTACAACGCACGCGTCCGTGGGAATGTACGAAAGCGCTCCAGGCGGCTTGTGCTCCTTCGTCAATCGGCGTTGGTGCGAGATCGCAGGCATGTCGCTCGAACAGGCGCTGGGCGACGGTTGGCACAATGCCGTGCATCCCGAGGACCGCGGGTGGGTGCGTACTATGGGCGCCGAACGCGTCGCGCAAGGCGAACCGTTCGATTTCGAGTGCCGCTTCCAGCGCCCCGACGGAGTCGTGCGCAACGTAATGGTGAATGTCGTGCCGATGCACGACCATAGCGGTCAACTCACCTCCTGCATCGGCAGCGTGATGGACATTAGCGACATCCGCAGGGCGGAGGCCGAACTGCGCGACAACGAGCGCCGCTACCGCGGCATCATCGAGATGCAGGTGGAACTCGTATGCCGGTACCGCCCGGATACGACACTCACGTACGTGAACGATGCCTATTGCCTGTACTTCGGTAGGTCGCGCGAGGACCTGTTGGGCAAGAGCTTTCGGGAAGTGTTGCCGAGCGACGAACCCCTGGACGCGACCTTGCTCGAACTGCGAAACGCCAGCGGCCCCGTGACCAGCCGGCACAAGTCCGTCTCCGATTTGGGCGAAGAACGTTGGCAGGAGTGGGTCGACACGCCCGTCCGCGACGCCGACGGCCATATCGTCGAGTTCCAGGCGGTTGGCCGCGACATCACGGAACGCAAAGCGGCCGAGGATGCACTGCGGGAAAGCGAAGCCAAACTCCGCAGCATCACGTCCGCCGTCGCCGAAGCGATCATCATGATGGACGAGGACGGACTTACCACATTCTGGAACGAAGCCGCGGAACGGACCTTCGGCTACTCCCGCATGGAAATGCTGGGGCGGCCCTTGCATGAAGTCATCGTTCCGGAACGGTACCGCGCGGCATTCCGCACGGGCCACAGCCACTTCCGCGAAACGGGCCTGGGCGCGGTGGTGGGACGCATGATCGAAATTCAAGGCCTGCGCAAGGACGGTTCGGAGTTTCCGATCGAGTTGACTATCGCCGCGGTCCGTTTCAGCGGTACGTGGCACGCCATCGGAACCGCCCGCGATATTACCGAGCGCAAACGTGTCGAGGAGCAACTCGAACAAAACGCACGGACTCTGGAAGCGGCGAACGCGCAGTTGGAGAGCGCGATCGCCCAGGCCAACCAGCTTGCGCTCGAAGCCCAGGTCGCAAGCGTCGCAAAGAGCGATTTCGTCGCCAACATGAGCCACGAAATCCGAACGCCGCTGAACGGCGTCATCGGCATGACCACCCTGCTGCTCGATACCGATCTGACCCAGGAACAACGGGACTTCGCCGAGACGGTGCGCACGTCGGGCGAGGCCTTACTCAGCGTTGTCAACGACATTCTCGACTTTTCCAAGATCGAAGCCGGGAAGATGGAACTCGAATCCATCCCGTTCGATCTCCGCGCAGCGGTCGAACAAATTGGCGATATGCTTGCCCCGCGCGCGCAGGAGAAAGGCCTGCAGTTCACCATCCTCATCCACCACGATGTCCCGGAATACGTCAAGGGCGACCCGGGCCGTGTTCGGCAAATCCTGCTGAACCTCGCGGGGAACGCGATGAAATTCACCGAACGCGGCGAAATCGTCGTTTCGGCGCAGCTCCACACGAGCGGAGGCGCCGAGGCCGTCGTGCTGTTCGAGGTGACCGATTCCGGTATCGGGATTCCGCAAGAGCGCGTAAAGGCGCTGTTCCAGCCGTTTACGCAGGCCGACACGTCGACGACGCGAAAGTACGGCGGGACGGGTCTGGGGCTGACCATCTCGAAGCGGTTGTGCGAAGCGATGGGCGGGGAAATCGGCGTCCGGAGTACGCCGGGGCAGGGCAGCACGTTCCACTTTACCGCGCGTTTCGAGGTTGCGTCGCCGCCCGAAGCGGCCGCCCCCGCCGACCTGTCGTCGCTTGCGGGAATGCGCCTGCTCGTCGTGGATGGAAGCGTTTCCGGCCGGCAGGTGTACCGCGAATTGTTGCGGGATTGGGGCGTGTCGGTGTCGGAAGTCGCGGACGCGGACGCGGCGTACGACGCGATGCGTTCAGCAACGGGCCACGCGACGCCGTACGGCGTTGTGCTGGTCGATCACCACCAACCAAAGCTGGGCGCTGCGGAGTTTGCCGAGAAAGTGAAGGGCGACCCCGTGCTGTCCCGCACGCGCCTGCTGCTGGTGACCTCGTGGCCCAAGCGCGGCGACGCCGCGCAAATGTCACGGCACGGCTACGAAGCGTATCTCACCAAGCCGGTGAAGCGCGCGCACCTGCTGGAAGCCATTGCCGCGGTGGCGGCCCGCGGCGCCACCGGCCCGGGAAGCCAGGGAGAACTTGTGACGCAGCATACGTTGAACGAAGCCGCGCGCAGCCGCGTCCGAATTCTATTGGTTGAAGACAACGTGACCAACCAAAAGGTCGCCTCGCGAATCATCGAGAAGCTCGGCTACCGCTGCGAGATCGCAAACAATGGCCGGGAAGCCCTCGAGGCGGCGCGCAAGACCGAATACAACCTGATCCTGATGGACTGCCAGATGCCGGAAATGGACGGCTACGAAGCCACCAAGGCGATTCGCGGGCACGAGGGGACGCGCCGATACACGCCGATCGTCGCCCTGACGGCGTCGGCCCTGCAATCGGATCGCGACCAGTGTCTGGACGCGGGTATGGACGATGTTCTGACCAAGCCGATTCAGGTGGAAAAGTTGCGGCGGGCGTTCGACGCGTTCTTGTCCGACAATCCGCCGATACGAAGGAAGACGGTCGAGACGAGCGCGCCACCCGTTTTGGCAACCGGCAACCCGGTGAATCTCGAGCGGCTCAGCGAAATCACAATGGGCGATCCCGATCTCGAGACGGAACTGATCGTGACGTTCCTGGCGGACACGGCGCAGCGGATTTCCGACCTCGCGAACGGCATCGCGTCGGGCGACGCGAGCTCGCTCGGCCGCACCGCGCACGCGATTAAAGGGTCGGCGGGCAACATGGGCGCGACCAGCCTCCAGGAAATCGCGCGCAAGCTCGAGGAACTCGGAAAGACCGGCAACATCGGCGAGGCGCGGCCCGCGTACGAATCGCTAAAGGCCGAAGCCGATCGCGTCAAGGAATACCTGTCGGCGTATATGCAGGCGTAACTGCGCCGCGCTACCTTCCGTTACTCCCGCGTCGTGAATTCGTCCAAGTTCATCAGCACGCGCGCGAGCGCCACGTAGGTTGCCGCCTCGGTCTTGTCATCGAGCACCGGAGCGTTTCCGGCGAACGCAATCGCGCTGTCCTGGCTTGCCGCGAAAGCGGCCCGCTGGTCGGCCATAAATTTCTGTAACCGATCGAGTTCCGCGTCCGACGGTTGGCGCCCCATGCAGGTGCGAAATGCAAAGCGCACGCGTTCGCGTTCGTCCGCCGGGCCTTGCGCGATGGTCCTTGCCGCGAGCGCCTGCGCGCATTCGAAGAACACCGGATCGTTCAACAGCGTGAGCGCCTGCAACGGCGTGTTCGATCGCGCGCGCCGCGCGACGGCAACGTTCGAGTCCGGACAATCGAACGTCATCAGCATCGGATACGGCGTGGTGCGCTGGAAGAAGATGTAGAGTCCGCGGCGATATTTTTCGGGGGCCGGGCTTTCAACCCACTTGACGGAACCCGCATACGCCAACTCGGCGATCCCCTCCGCCTGCTTGGGGCGAATACTCGGACCGCCTACCGGCGCGTGGAGCAGTCCGCTCGCGGCGAGCGTCACGTCGCGCGCGATTTCCGCTTCCACGTGATAGCGGTTCTGCCGCGCAACCAGCTTATTTTCGGGATCGAGGTCGCGCAGATCGGGCCGATCGATCGACGCCTGGCGGTACGCCGCGCTACCGACGATGAGCCGGATCATTTCCTTCGTGCTCCAGCCGCGCGCCATCAGCTCGGTGGCGAGCCAATCGAGCAACTCGGGATGCGTGGGCTTTTCGCCGCGGACGCCGAAGTCCTCCGGCGTGCCGACGAGACCGCGCCCGAACAGGAACTGCCAGAGCCGGTTTGCCTGCACGCGCGCGGTGAGCGGGTTCGCGGGGTCCGTAATCCAACGCGCGAGATCGAGCCGGTCAGGTTTATTGCCGCGCGCCCGGAACGGGTTCAGGATCGCCGGCGTACCGAGCGTGACCTCGTCGCCTTTTTGCAGGAAATCGCCGCGTATGTGGATATACGTATTCGGCGGATTGGGGTTTTGCACGATCGCCTGCGCCATGGTCGCGGGCGGCTTTGGTTCCGCTTTCAGCAATCCCTCGAGCGGTGCGCGCAATTCTTTCATGCGCGCGTCCTTGCTGGCGTAGTAATCGAGGATGGCGTTCTTGTGCGCGTCGGTGCGCTGGTCCGCCGGCGTTTTCAGCGCTTGGTACACGGCGTCGGAGTACTGGATCGTGTCCGCGGGCAACTGCGACGCGGAGACGCGGAACCGGCCGATTGTGTGGCTGCGGCCATACTTTTGCTCGATCACCACGGTGATAATCGTGCCGTCGGGCGTGCCCACGTCTTCGGTCGTCTCAAAGGTGAGCACGTTCGGCTGGTTCGTGTCCGAATCGCGGAAGATGGCCCAGCCCGTATTCGAATCGCCGTCGATGGCGAGCGCGGCCTCCATGCCTGCCTGTTCGAATTGCGCTTTCGCGTTCTTCAGGCCGATTTGCTTTTGATTTAGCGGATCGGACCACGGCGCGGCGAACACGGTTACCTCCGTTACGACGAAGTTTCCGTTGTTCGCGCGGCCCGGACCGGTCTTTGTCAGCGAAGGATCGGTCATCGTTTCGATGCGAAACGACTTGATGCCAAGGTCCTTGACGCGCGTCACAAACGTGTACTTATCGTGGAGCGGCGCATCGCCCGTCAGCAGGATGGATTGGTCCTCGAGTTGTTTGAAGGTGCTGCCGGCGGCGGATGCGAAACTCAACGGCGCGAGCACGTTCCATCCGTGCTCGGGCACGTCGATGGTGCCTTCCCACTGCGGCAGCGTCTCGGCCAGTTGCGCGCGGTACGCATCGACTGACTTCTGCAACTCCGCCCGTTGCGCGTCGAAGCGCGCCTTCGCTTCCCTATACGCGAGCAACTCGCCGCTCGTCGGCGCCGGGACGTCCTTTTCCATCGCGGTATTGAAGAACCCGAAGAACCGGTAGTACTCGTTCTGCGAGATCGGGTCGTACTTGTGCGAGTGGCATTGCGCGCACCCCATCGTCAGCCCGAGGAAGATCGTCGCCGTGGTGTTGGTGCGGTCCACGTTCTGTTTGCACCGGTCCTCTTCCGGGTCGATGCCGCCTTCGCGGTTCGTCAACGTGTTGCGATGGAAACCCGTCGCGAGGATCGCGCCTTCCGGCGCGTTCGGCATGAGGTCGCCCGCGAGCTGCTCGGTCACGAATTGGTCGTAGGGCAGGTCGCGGTTCAACGCGTCGATAACCCAATCGCGATAGCGATACGCGTAGGGGCGCCCCGTGTCCTTTTCGTAGCCGTCGCTGTCGGCGTAGCGCGCCATGTCCAGCCAGTAGCGGCCCCAGCGCTCGCCGAAGTGCGGCGACGCGAGCAGCCGATTCACGAGACTTTCGTACGCGTACGGCGACGTATCGTTCACAAACGCGTCGACCTCGCCGGGGGCCGGCGGAATTCCGATCAAATCGAAGTGCAGACGCCGTACCAGCGTCTCGCGGTCGGCTTCCGGGGACGGCTTGATGTTCAGTCCTTCAAGCTGCGCGAGCACGAACGCGTCAATCGGATTGCGCACCCACGCCACATCGTTCACAGCCGGCGCCGCTGGCCGCGCGGGCGCCTTGAACGCCCAGTGGTCCACGTTTACAACGGCATCGCCTGCAAGGTCGTCGGGCCATACCGCGCCCTGCGCCACCCACGCCTTCAATGTCGCGATCTGCGCCTCGGTCAGACGGTCGCCCTGCGGCGGCATGACGCGTTTTTCGTCCAGGCCGGACACCAGCCGGATGAGCAGACTGTTGTCCACGTCGCCCGCGGCGAATGCTTTTCCGCTGTCGCCGCCGCGCATTGCGTCCTCGCGGACGTCAAGGCGCAGCCCGTTCTTCTGCTTTTCCGGTCTGTGGCACGCGTAACACTGCTCGGCGAGAATCGGTTTCACGTCCTTGCCGAAATCAATTACGGGTTGCGCGTCGTCCGCCCACGCAACGGCGGACAACAGCATTAGTAGGATTAGAATCGATCGCGTCATGGCTCTGTCCTCGGCTGCACAACTATCCAGTTTGCAGCATAGCACAAGCGCGCCCGATTCGTTCCTACCCTATAGCCCAGCGCGTTGCACCCTTTTTCGCCTAAAGCTCCAGAGGACAAGTTCCTCGTGCGCCCTTGCGGGCTACGGCGGACAAGCCCGGGAGGGGGGGCGGCGAAAACTTTTCGGCGATACAAGGGGGGGCTGACGTGAAGCTCTTTGACGATACGAGGGGGGGTGTCGCGACGCCTTTTGACGGTTCAAGGGGGGTGCTCGGCCAAAATCGTCGTAAGTCCTTATTTCACGGTCGCAGCCGGCTCGACACCCCCGGGGTGCGCTGAAACACGGCGCGCCAAGGCTTTCGGAAATTCTCTTGTCCACGGATGAATGTAGATACTGTGCACCACGGATCGCGCGGATCGCGCGGATCGAGAAAGGAGCACGAGCGTCCCGCCCGTGAAGGCGCCGGCGACGTCGCGGATAGAGAACAACGAACTGCGTCCCATTCTGACTTCTGACTTCTGACTCCTGGCTCCTGACTTCTGACGCCCGACTTCCGACTCCCGACTTCTGACTCCCGACCACTACCTCGCTCTAATTCATCGCCCAAGACGTTGCACTGGCGCCGCGCGCGTGCCTGCGTTGCGGCAGCGCAACACATCGGATACCATTATCCTGAAACGTGGAGGCTGTCCCATGGACGTCGTCATTCCGCTCGATAAAATGACCGTCGCGGAAAAACTGCGGGCGATGGAATCGATATGGGAAGACCTCCAACGCAACCCCGCCGATGTGCCGTCGCCCGCCTGGCACGAGGACGTCCTGCGCGCTCGCGAACACCGCGTCAGCGAGGGCCAATCGCACTACGGCGACTGGACCGACGCCAAAGATTGGATTCGCAAGCAGACCCGATGAAGGTCGAAATCCTCGACGAGGCGCGAAACGACCTCATCGACGGCTTTCGGTTTTACGAGCGACAAGCGCCCGGTCTCGGTGACTATTTTCTCGACGCCCTCTTTTCGGACATCGATTCGCTCCGTCTTTTCGCCGGGATTCACCAATAGGCCTACGGCTACCACCGTCTCCTCGCGAAGCGTTTCCCGTATGCAATCTACTACACGGCGGTAGAAGATATCGCCCGGGTCGTGGCGGTGCTCGACTGCCGGCAAGACCCGGACAAAGCCATGTCGAGGCTCGGATAGCGCCCCGATCACGCGGATCGAGAAAAGAGCACGAGCGTCCCGCCCGTGAAGGCGCCGACCCACCAGTGACGCCGCGCCACTCTCACGGCGGCCCACCCTCGACGCCATTTATGGGTGCATGGCGAATTTTATGTCCAACCTGAGACATCGTTAACCTTACTCGTTCCCAAATCTCCATTTGGGAATGCATTCTTGAGAAGCTCTGCTTCGATCCCTCGCGCGCCGTCGAGGTGACGAATCACGCACAACCCAAAGCGGAGCTTTTCAAGAGCGCGTTACCGAATGGAAATTCGGTAACGAGGGAAAAATGCCTGGTGACGCTAGTCCAGCTCCGTTCCGCGAGTACGAGGGCTACCGCCTTTACAGTCGCAACCCGTGCGGCGGGCCGTGGTGTATCATGGAGTGTTGCAGGGATTTCGAGGCGGCTGTCCAAAGGTGGGGCTATCTTCGCGTGCGAGGCGCGGGATGAGCCACCACCACGAAAGTGTCGTGGCGCAAAACAGAGGGAGATCGATTATGCATTCGTTTTTCCGTTCTGCTGTTATGGTGTCGATTGGGGCGATTGTTGCCGTGTTGGTCTCAACTTTACCGACTCGTGCAGCGGACGAGAGCAAGGCGCTGCAAAACCAGGTCGACAAATTGCAGAAGCAAGTCAGTAAGCTGCAGGCGAAACTGAAGTACATGCGCGTGGAGGACGGAGGACTGAACGGCCTTTCTGGGCCGCACGTTATCTTTGAGGCGTGCAATGTCCACATCAGAAGCGGCAGCGGCGATACCGAGGATGAAGGCACTCCGCTGGGGTTGGGCAATCTCGTCGTAGGGTATAACGAGACACCTTCCATTACGAGCACGGCCAGGGGCGGCTCGCATAATTTGGTTGTGGGCCCCGGGCACAACTATTCGAGCGTTGCCGGTGCAGTCTTTGGAAAAGACAACAACGTCACCGGGGCATACGCCAGCGTGACGGCCGGTTATTACAGCACCGCGTCGGGTGACTACTCGAGCGTCAGCGGCGGCCGGGGGCATATCGCCTCGGGCTCGAATTCGAGTGTGAGCGGAGGCTATTACAACACCGCCTCGCAGGGCGACGCGAGCGTCAGCGGCGGCGCCGATAACGTCGCGTCGGGTTACCAGTCCACCATCGGTGGTGGTTATCAGCGTAGTATCTCCGGCCAATTCGACTGGGCCGCCGGAGGATATTACCAGGACTTTTAGGAGAACGAGATAATCGATCGCCGTCGACCGTGGACCAGTCCACCCGCACTGGGTCGTTGTCGTCGCCGGGCGCACGGCTACACGCGGGATGGTTCACTGCCCCACTCGGCAAGGCCGTCGCCGGTCTCAGCGAGAAGCTCTGCTTCGATCCCCCTGCCGTCGGCGTAAAGCATGACGCACATCCCAATGCGGAACTTTTCAAGAGCGCGTTACCGAATGGAAATTCGGTAACGAGAGAAGACGAGAGAAAACGAGAGAAACGAACGCGGTGCGATGAGCTGCTTGGAGTCTGCGGACGGACGCGATCCGGACTACGTGCGTGCCGGGGGTGGGGCGAGGCTCCGTCCGAGCCGGGGCTGGATCAGGCAACGTATAGACTGGTTCGGTTGGTGCCTTGTCCCACACGGCTCGGACCGAGCCGGGGCTGGATCAGGCAACTTATAGACTGGTTCGGTTGGCGCCTTGTCCCCTGCGGCTCGGACGGAGCCTCGCCCCACCCATCGCCTCGCCCCTGGCCTCGCCTCGCCCCACCCAGCCCGCCGCCCCACCTGAGACTTCGCCCCACCCATGTCGCCGACCCACCAGCGACGCCGCGTCACCCTGACGGCGGCCCGCCCTCGACGTCATTTATGGGTGCAGGGCGAAATCTCCGTGCTCTCCGTGTCTCCGTGGTTGAGTCGTATTTTTCTTAATTTTTACCGCATATTTGTCAATCAAACAGAGGTCGTTTCGCACGAAGCGGCAGTTTGCGCCCCAATCTGTCAGGCAGACACCCCCTCGTCTCGCAAATCGCGATCGCGAGACGAACCGCGCCGGGAGTGCAACGCGATGGGCTACGAAGTGGGAGTATTTGGAAGACGGCACGAGAAACCGTTTCAGGAGGTGTGAAACTTCCGGGCGTTTGCCGGTGTATTAACGGTCGGCACCGTGGCATGGCAGGGAGTCCGGATTGTGCGATTGAATTCGATTTCACGCGCGTGCGCGGTGGTGTTGTGGCAGGCCGGGCTTGTGAGCGCGGCGGCGCACGAGCATATCCGGCAGCCGGCCGCCATTCCCATGCGGGACACGCCGCACACCTTGGCGGCGGACGTCTATTTGCCAGCGGCGGCCGGGAGTTGGCCGGTCGTGCTGATCCAGACGCCGTACAACAAGAACCTGTTCGCGCCGGTGTTCGAGTTCGAGTTTTCGGCTGACCCGCTTTTGGAAAGTCCGGATTACGCATTCGTTGTGCTCGATTGGCGCGGGTACTTCGGGTCGGCGGGGGCGGCGTATTCGGGAAGCCCAAGCCGGGGCGAGGACGGCTACGACGCCGTCGAATGGATCGCGGCCCAGCCGTGGTGCACGGGCAATGTGGGGACATGGGGCGCGTCCGCGTTGGGCAACGTACAGATGCACACCGCCGCGGAGCACCCGCCGTCGCTCAAGGGCTGCGTGCCCATCGTGTATCACTACGGCGAAACGTACGACCAATACTATCCCGGCGGGGTGTATCAGAAGAGCCGCAACGATTTTGTGGGAGGTACGTTCGGCGGCGGCGCGCTTGTGCGCAACAATCCGCACTACAACGCGCTGTGGCAGTTCGTCGAGGCGACGACGGGTGACTGGAGCGCGATCGATTTGCCGATGCTGCACGTATCGGGTTGGTACGACCACGAGACGGCGATCACGATTCGCGAGATGCAAGGCGTTCAGTCGAGCGGCGGCGCGGGCGCGCAGGGCAAGCAGAAACTCGTCATTGGCCCGTGGGCGCACAGCAGCATCGGCGCCCTGGCGCAGGGAGAACTCGAGTATCCCGCGGCGGAGTTTTATTCGTCTCAGGCCGCGATCGAGTTTTTCGACCGGTACCTGCGCGGTATCGACAATGGCTGGGAGGCCCGCCCGAATATCGAGTATTTCCGGATGAACGACGACGTCTGGATCGACGCAGCTTCGTGGCCGCCCGCAGGCACGGCCCCGCAGACCTTCTATCTTCACGCCGATGGTTCGTTGGCGAACAGCGCGCCGGCGACGCCGGGTAGCCTTTCGTACACTTCCGATCCGAACGATCCGGTCCCGACGGTCTTCGGCGCGACAATTGGATCGACGCTCGGCGAGCAGGGGCCGGGCGATCTGAGCGGGGTGGAAGCGCGCGCGGACGTGCTGACGTTTACCACGCCCGTCCTCACCGCGCCGCTGGTGTTGGAGGGGCAGGCGTCGGCGCGGCTGTATTTCGAGTGCGACGCAGTGGACACGGATTTTGCCGTGCGGCTTATGCAGGTATATCCCGATGGCCGGTCCATGCTGGTTGTTGACGGGATTCGGCGGGCGTCGTTGCGAAACGGGTTCGAGACGCGCGAACCGCTCAGCGCGGGGACCGTGTACGAAGTCACCGTGACGATTCCGCCGGTGTCGATCGCGATTCCCGCGGGACACCGGTTGCGCGTCTCGGTCGGTCCGTCGAACTACGACCGCTTCGACAAGAACATGCAGGACGGGTCGGACCTTTCGGACGAGGCCGGGGCCGTGGCCACCAGCGCGCAAGTGACGCTCCACTTCAGCGCGGCGCGCCCATCGGCGCTTACGCTTCCCGTCGTGTCAGCGGGACCGGATTCGGACGGGGACGGTTACCCGGACAGCGTCGATGCGTTTCCGTTTCGTCCGGACGAGTGGGCGGACGCGGACGGAGACGGTCTTGGCGACAACTTCGAGCAGACCATCATCGACCACAATGCCGGCGACGGCATCGCTGCGCTTGTGGACGTGCTGCCGGGGGATGACTACGACGGCGACGGTCTGACGAACGTTCAGGAATTCCTCGCCGGGACGGACCCCACCGAGGCGGCCTCGCCGATGCCGGCGGCGCGCGCCGGATCGACCGCTGCCGTCGTCGCGTTGATTGCCGGTGCGGGGACGTTTGCCGTGTTGCGGCGGATGACGGCAGGGAGGCGGATGGGGCCGACCCGGCGCATGGGATGACGAGTACGGGCACGGAAACGATGGACCGCGAGGTGTCGGATCTTGTCGAGGATAGGTTCACGCGCCTCGGGCTGGGCCTTTACCCATTCCGCGCACATGGTTTAATCGCGAAGGGCGAGTTCGATTCGTTTGCACATTTTGCGGTGGGGACCGATGTTTGGCACGTCGTAGATGTCGGACGCGACGCTCCAGCCGATGCCTTTATAGAAGTGGACCGCGCCGATTCGCGCGCTGCACCACAGTTGGCGCACGGCGGTGTGTTCCGCGATGTATCGCTCCGCCTCGGCCAGCATCGCCGCACCGATGCCGCGCGCGCGAAGTTCGGGCTTCGTCGCCATCCCGCGCAACTGATAGGCCGGTTCGTCGAACCATTCGTTGAGCATGAACGTCCCGCAACAGACGTTTTCGTCGCCGATAAACGCGCCGAAATGAATCGTGGCCGCGTCGCGGTCGCCGGGAAACTCCGACGGGCGGTTCGTTCCGGCAATGATGATCGCTTCGCGCAACGAAAGGATTTCTTCCAACGATGCACTACGGCAACGCACTTCATCACGCGTACGCTCGCTCATTCGATGCATTCCAACGCTGCCAACCGGACCCGGATCTCGGGAGATTCAACTATGGCACAGCCGTTAACCCGATCGAAAAAAGGCGGATGGCGTCATCGCGCAGTTTGATCACCGCGCACGGTTTCCCCTACGCTTTCCCTACTACAGGCCCTGATAGTTCAGTGGATAGAACGAGTCCCTCCTAAGGACTAGACGTGGGTTCGATTCCCGCTCGGGGCGCTTTACTTTTTCTGCAAGCGCCAACCCATGCCGAAACAATGGGGGATTGCGATGCGTTGCGTATTTGCACCATTCGTTTCGATTGTACTCGTTGCCGTCGCGAGTGCGTCCGCGGACTGGCGCGACGTGCGGAACGGTTACGTAATTCCGGACGAGGGGTATTGCGACCAGCCGTACGTCGTGGTGTTGGGCGATGGCGCGTGGTTGTGCACGATGACCACGGGCGCGGGCGAGGAAGGCGCGACAAAGCAGCATATCGTTTCGACGCGGAGTCCGGACCAGGGGAAGACGTGGGGGCCGCTGATCGACATCGAGCCGCCGGGCCCGCCGGAGGCGTCGTGGGTGACCCCACTGTTGATGCCGAGCGGCCGTGTGTATGCATTCTATACGTATAACGCGGACAACCTGCGCAGCGTGAAACTGTCGAACGGGGGCGAGACAAAGCGCGTCGATACGCTCGGGCAGTTCGTATTCAAGTATTCAGACGACGGCGGGCTGACGTGGAGCGCGGAGCGATTCACTATCCCCGTGCGCGCGTTCGCAATCGATCGCGAAAACGTTTACGGCGGCTCCGTGCGTTTCATGTGGAGCGTTGCGAAGCCGCTCATCTTCGAGAACGATGTCTATATCGGGTTGTCGAAGGTCGGCAATTTCGGCCAGGGGTTCATCGAGCGATCGGAAGGCGTCGTCCTTCACAGCGCGAACCTCTTGTCGGAACCCGATCCCGCAAAGGTTATGTGGGAAACGTTGCCGGATGGAGACGTTGGGCTGCGCGCGCCGGAGGGGCCGATCGCGGAAGAGCAGAATGTGACGTTTCTTTCCGATGGCGCGCTGTTCTGCACGTACCGAACGACGCAGGGGCATCCGTGCCACGCGTACAGCCGCGACGGGGGAAAGACGTGGACGCCGCCCGCGTACATGACCTACGCGCCCGGCGGGCGTTTGGTGAAGCACCCGCGCGCGGCGAATTTTGTGCGGCGGTTCGGCAACGGCAAGTATCTGTACTGGTTTCACAACCACGGCGGCAAGACGTACGAAGGGCGCAATCCGGTTTGGATTAGCGGCGGCGTCGAGAAGGATGGCGCGATCCATTGGTCGCAACCGGAGATTCTGTTGTACGACATCGACCCCAAGACCCGCATGAGTTATCCGGACTTCATCGAGGATGGCGGCAAGTTCTTTGTGACGGAAACGCAGAAGACCGTGGCGCGTGTACACGAGATTCCGGTGGATTTGTTGGACGGGATGTGGGCGCATGCGGAAAGTCGCGTGGGCGTGCCGCGCGATTCAGCGGTCGATGTTCGTGGCGACGCAGACATGACTACCGGGATGTCGTTGCCGGCGCTACCGCCAATCGCGCCTGGAAGCGGATTCACGATCGAGTTGCGGTTGACGCTTCCATCGGGACCCGCGAATGGGACGATACTCGATACTCGCGACGATGCGGGCAAGGGAATTGTCGTCTCGATTGCGAACAGCGCGATCGCATTTGCGCTTGCCGATGGCGCGGCCAGCGAAGTGTACGAGAGCGATCCGGTATTGAAGTCCGGCGCAACCCAGAACGTCACGATTATCGTGGATGGCGGGCCGCGCGTGGCGATGTTCGTGATCGACGGGCGATTGAGCGATGGGGGAGAGGCGCGCGCGCAGGGGTGGTATCGCGTCGGCGAGACGATTGCGGATATAAACGGGAGAGCGGCAATCGACGTGGCGGGGGGCGTAGGGAAACTCGACGTATTGCGCGTTTACGCGCGTGCGTTGCGCGTGAACGAAGCGATCGAGAATCAGCGCGCGGACGGTGAGTAGCCCGCATTTCTCACCGCCCCACGATGCCGCAGTGGAAGCAAAGTCCTTTGGTGCGGTGAGAAATGCTCACGAGTAAGCCGTTGAGCGCATGGCGAGAGGATTTTTCACGCGAATAGCGTGTATAGACGGGAAACTATGGAACTTCATGTGACGCAACGGATAGCACAGATTTTTGCGGTTCGCGTGAAAAATCCGGGGTAGGCGCGTCGACATTTGCGCAAACGAATTGGGCGACCGCCCTTCGGCAATCGCCCAACGGAAAATCGATGTGAATTGAGACTACTTTGCAGTCTTGCCGCGATCGGCGGGGTCGCGCGGTGTCACCGCCTGCTTGAATTCAGTTACAGTCTGCCCGACGGCGCGCGCAAGCATTGGCAATCGGTTGGCGCCAAAAAGCAGCGCGACAATCGCAAGAATAATGATCAGTTCGCTGCCGTTGGGAATCATCGCGGCGAACCTACGCGCTCGGGCTGTTGGACGTGTCGCCGGAGGTGCCGTCGCCGTCGTCCTTCTTCTTCAGCCCGTCCTTGAACTCGGTGATGGCGGAGCCGATGGAACGGCCGAGTTGCGGCAGTTTCGTCGGCCCAAAAATGATGAGCACAACGACCAATATGATGATCAGCTCGGAACCTGCCGGCATACCTAGCATGCGAAGATACCTCCACGTCGCGGGGGACGCGTTGTCTCGGGAACCACTCGGAACTCAAGCAGCAGTATAGGCCGAGTCCCGGAACGATGCAAACGGGAGCGCAACGACGCGCGATTCGCGAACAGTCCCCCGTGAAAACACGCTTGGGAACCGGATCGTTCCATGCGTCGGTACGGACGAGAACTGGCAGGTGAGGGAATTCTTGACGGAAACCCAAGGCGGGAGGCCGGCGCGGGGCCAAAATCGCAAGCGGTGGTGGGGTGAATAATGCTAGAACACAATATAGCGGATAATCCCCTTGCGCTACGAGCGGCGAATCCCTATACTTGGTAGGGTCTCTGGCGGCGAGTGGGAACGTATGCGCCCTCGGAAGTGAAACATGACGATGTCACGCAGGGATATAGTAGGCGCGGTCGTGCTGATTGGACTCTTTGTCGCGCTCATTGTGACGCTGGTGCTGACCCAGAAGCCCGCCGGACCGGCGGTTGGATTCGAAGATAACTATTTCGTTCAACAAAGCGTCCGCATCCGAAACGAGAACCAGAACAAGTAGATGTATCCGATTTTCCACTGCCATGCAGCGAATCGACACGCCGCGCGACGAACGGTTTACGCGCTGCCGCTTTTCTGTAGCTGTTTTTTGGCTGTTGCGCTTGCGGAGACGGCCACGTATTCGGCGCGTGTCGGAGAGGAACTGCGCACGTCGACTGTGGAAGTTGTGCGAATCGATAACCTGCCGAGCGTTTCGGTGAAGCGGTTGGTGGCGGATTTCGGCGGCCAGGTCAAGGTTTCGGGAAACAGCGTTCAAGTAACGCTGCAAAGCGCCAGCGCGACGCTGACGCTTGGCGACACCGAAGTTATTGCAGCGAGCCGGTTCACGATACAGCGCCCACCGCGGGTATACGAAAACGACATCTATATCGATCCCGGGGACGTTGCGCCGTTCCTCACCTATGCATTCAAGCTGGATGTTCGCACGGGCGCAGCCACGACGACCGCGGATCCGGCGGCAGCGCCGACTGTTCCCTCGGGAAGGAAGCTGCGCGTAGTCCTCGACGCGGGGCACGGCGGCACGGACGCCGGCGCCGCGGGCCAGTTGGGCATGCCGGAGAAGACAATCACGCGCGCGATCGCGGAGAAAGTTGGCAAGCTGATCGCGTCCGGGTGCGACGCTTCGTACACGCGCTCGGAAGACCGGCAGATTCCGACGAGCGAGCGCGTCGGCAAGGCGAATGTCGAATTGAAGGGCGATTTGCTGGTCAGCATTCACGTTGGCGCAAGCGCATCGAAGACGGCCAGCGGTTTCGAGTTTTTCTGTCCGATGGGATCGGGCGATCCGCTTTCGTCGCGCAGCCTTGGGCTTGCGCGGAGCATGTCGAACGCAATGGCAGAATCCACCGGTTTGGCGCCGCGCGGGGTGCGGCAGGCGCCGTGCCGCATATTCACGAACCTGCAGGTCCCGGGGGTGTTGGTCGAAGTAGGGTGCATCACAAACGCGACGGAAGAAGCGCTGCTCGCGGACCCCGGGCATCAGGACAAGCTTGCGCAGGGCATCGCGAACGGCATTCTCGCGTACGCCGGTGCGAAGGCGCAGTAGGATGGGCCAACCGCAAAGACCGACATTTTTCCGCAAAGCGGGCCTGGCCGCGTGGGCCCTGTTCACGCTGATTCTGCTGTTTTGCGTATTGCTGCTCGCCAACGAGTTGCTGAAGTCCGGGAAGAACCCGCTGGATCTCAGCGCGATCGAAGAAGAACAAGGGGGCGACGAACCGGGACCGGTCGCGGTGTCGCAACTTGGGAACGCGTACATCTATGCGGTGAGCGGCGATGGCGCGATGCTGGTGCCCGAGCTTCGCAGCATACCGTTGGGCGAGTTTACAGTCGAGAATTGCCGCGCGGCGCTCGATGAACTCAAGAAGCCGACCCAAGGCGGCACTAATCTTCCGGTGCTTCCTGTGTCCGCGGAATGCAACGCGATGTACCTTTTGTCCGGCGGCGAACTCGTTGTCGACTTTTCGACATCGTTGCAGCTTGGCGTTCCGAGGAGCGCAGGCGCCGAGGCGATTCTGGTGTACGGCGTCGTCAATACGCTGACGCAGCAGTCACTCAAGGGCGGGAAGAGCGATGCAGTGAAGACCGTGCGATTTCTTATTGATGGCGCGGTCCCGCGCGAGACGTTTCCCGCGCACCTTGACTTGTCGCGTCCCGTAGCGCCGGACGCGCAGTGGAACACCAAAACCGAGGCGGCGCAGTAGCGCGATGGCAAACCGCAGTGCGCCGCTCGGGATCTTCGACAGCGGAGTGGGTGGGCTAACCGTTTTTCGACGGATTGCGGAGCGCATGCCCGCCGAGTCCATCATCTATCTGGGCGACACGGCGCGCGTGCCGTACGGCACGAAATCGGCGGATACGGTCGCGCGTTATGCGCGGAGTTGCGCGGACGTGTTGATGGATCGCGGCATCAAGATGTTGATCGTCGCGTGCAACACGGCGTCCGCGTATGCGCTTGATTCGCTGCGCCGCGACCTGCCGGTCCCGGTGATTGGCGTTATCGAACCGGGCGCGAAGCGCGCGGTTGCGGCGACGCGCGCCAACCACATCGGCGTGATCGGCACCGCGGGAACGATCAACAGCAAGAAATACCAGGAAACGATCCACGAGTACGCGCCGGCCGCGCGGGTTTCCACGAAGCCGTGCCCGCTGTTCGTTCCGCTCGCGGAAGAGGGCTGGGTTTCGGGGCCGGTGCCTGAGCAGGTCGCTCACGAATACCTGACTGAACTGTGCGAACAAGGCATCGACACGCTCGTCCTCGGGTGCACGCACTACCCGTTGTTGAAGGACGTTATCGCGAAGGCGGTTGGGCCCGGCGTCACGCTGGTCGATAGCGCGGAAGCGACGTCGGAGAGCGTGGCCGACGTGCTGACGCACCATGACGACGACAATAGCGGCGCGTCGAAGGGAGCGCGAACGTTTCTAGTCACCGACGCGCCGGAATCGTTTGCGCGCGTTGGTAGACGGTTTTTGGCGGATGAGATTACCGACGTGGAATGGGTGGACATCTGATGAGCGCAGCGGAACGGACCGAACGATTCATTCAGACGCAATCGAGCAACGACGTGCCAAACCCGTGGGGCGCGCTGCTGGCGCTTGCGTGCTTCATTCTCATCGCAAGCGCGATCGGGATCGGGCTGATGGAACGCTACCTCGACACGCGGCTGGTGTACGCCGGTACCGTCGAGAGCACGGTGGGCAGCACAGACGGGGCGGATTTCGCGCGTGCGGACGCCGCTGGCGAACAACACACCGATGCGCCGTCCTTGACGCTCGCGCGGTACGAGGAGCGCAACGATCTTACGTCCAAGACGTCGAGAATCGCGGATACCATCGAGACCGCGTTGCGCGGCGCCGGGTCAGTGTATGTGCGGGCGGCGCACACGGAGCTTCGCCAAAGCGACACCACCCTGTGGCAATACACGGTACTTCACGCGCAGTTTCCGAACGCGTTCGCGACGAGCGACCTGACACCCCGGCTGGCAATGGCGGTCGTGGACGATTCGGTACGCATCGAACCGATCACGGGCGCACCTTCGGGACAGACGTGGTTGTCCGTCCGGTACCACGGAATCGAATGTGCGACGGTGCGCGCGTTCTCCGACGTGACCGAATTACCGGAATTCAAACTCGCCGCGCTCGCGGTCGAGTGGTCGGGCCTCAATCCGGACGACATCGTCCAGGAGTTCTTCCCCGATCCCGAATCGCTGCCGCTCGATTCGACCGATTTCAAGATAGACGCGCCGACGCCGTCGTCGACGCCGCCGCGGCCGTACACCGGACCGCTCCGCCTTGCTATCATCGTGGACGACGGCGGCTACGGCGGCTGGATCACGGAAGAAATCCTGGCGCTGCCCAACACGCTAACACTTTCGATTCTTCCGCACGCGCCGTATAGTTACGAGACGGCGCAACGCGCGACGGAACTCGGTTTCGAGGTGATGCTTCACATGCCGATGGAGAATGTCTCGGGGAAGACGACGTATCCGGGCGAGATTACGGTGACCATGGACGAGAACGAGATGCTCGACCTCACGAACCAGGCGCTTTCAGACGTGCCCGGCGCGGTGGGGATCAACAACCATACCGGATCGAAGTTCACGTCGAACGCGGAGGCGATGCGTACGTGGCTGGACCTCATCAAAGAGCGCGGCTACTTTTTTATCGACAGCCGCACGTCGCGCTACGCATGCGCCTTCGAGGTTGCCGACGAGATGGAAATACCGTCAGCCGAGAACGATTTGTTTCTCGATCATCACGCGGGCCCCGACTACATCCGCGCGCGATTCAAACAAGTGATCGAAATGGTCAAACGCCACGGGCAGGCGATTGCGATTTGCCATTTCCGCAAGAATACCGTGCCGATCCTCAAAGCGATGATGCCGCAATTCGAGAAGGAAGGCATCGAGATCGTCCACGCCTCGACGCTGGTCCGCTGATGCGCGTGATGGGAATCGAGACGTCCTGCGACGAAACCGGCGTCGCCGTTATCGAGGATGGGCGGCACATCATTGCGAGCGAGGTCGCCTCTCAGATCGATGTGCACGCTGCGTTCGGCGGTGTCGTGCCGGAGATTGCATCGCGCCAACACACCGAGTGTATTTATCAACTCACGGAGCGTGTGCTCGAGAAGGCGGGGGGCAGGCCCGACGTCGTCGCGGCGACGCACGGCCCCGGGCTGATGGGATCGCTCTTGGTCGGCGTGAATTTTGCGAAGGCCCTCGCGTATTCGTGGCGCGCGCCGTACGTGCCGGTGCACCATATCGAGGGGCACATCTTCTCCGTGTTTCTCGCGGAATCCGCGCCGGTGTTTCCGTTTCTCACGCTTATTGTCAGCGGCGGGCACACGTGTCTCATTCGCTGCGATAGGCCCCATGAGTATGCGATGCTCGGCACGACGCGCGACGACGCGGTCGGCGAATGTTTCGACAAGGTGGCGCGTCTGCTGAACCTGCCGTATCCCGGCGGGCCGTCGATTCAACGCGCGGCGGAGACCGGCGACCCGCGGGCGATCGCATTTCCGCGCGCGATGGCGTCGGGCGATTCGCTGGAATTCAGTTACAGCGGGCTCAAGACGGCAGTGCTCTACAAGTTGCGCGAGAATGGGCACAAAATGGAAGACGTCGCGGCATCGTTCCAATACGCGGCTATCGACATTCTGATTCGCAAGACTCGCGCCGCCCTCGAGCGGACGGGGTTGCCTGCTCTCGTGGTTGCGGGCGGCGTTGCCGCGAACAAGCACTTGCGCGAACGTCTTGCCGTGGACATTCCTGTGCCGGTGTTTGTGCCGCCGTTTTCGCTTTGTGTCGATAACGGCGCGATGATCGCCGCCGCCGCGCATTCGCTTTTTCAGAACGGGCGGACGGGAGATTTGCGTTCGACGGCGCGGGCGACGTGGCCGTTAGCATAGTTGTACCCATTTGACGGTAGATTCTGCCGAGGCGTTGGCTGGGTGCGATTGCGGGCGGCAACAACGAATGGAATCAGAAGTCTCTTGGAGATTGCTGTTGCGCTGGGTAGAAAGGACCGAAGGGACGCAAGGGACGTAAGGGACGTAGAGCGAAGGTATTCGGTTATGCGCGATGGATCACGGACGGCTTTCATGTTTTTTTGGCGCCGGGAAAGGGGGGGAGGCAAAGCGGAGCTTTTCAAGAGTGCGTTACGAAGTGGAAACCTCGTAACGAGAGAAAACGATTACGATTACGATTACGAGATAGTATGAGAAGGCCGATCTCCTTTGCGGGATGCTATAGAGTAGCTCCCAGACTTTAAACGAGCTCGAGGCTCACAAAAGGAGATCGGCCATG